>NZ_NADV01000011.1:0-123966 GCF_003264175.1 Bacillus sp. SRB_331
TTTATAGGGTACAGTTCAAAAGGAGCAGTAGCTTTTTTATTTTAGGGAAATTTGGATCTAGACATTATTTCTTCAAAACCGGTATCCAAATTTCACTTTTGAAGTGTGGAGAAGTTACATCTTTCTGTTCATTCCACAATATTTCCGGTCCTTCTGCTAGTTCATAGTTCGAAGAAGGGAACCATTCAGAATAAATACGCCCCCATACATTTTGCAATGCATCAGGAAATGGACCGACAGCTTCAAATATAGCCCATGTCGAAGCAGCGACTTCAAGTTGTGTGAACTGCTCAGGGCAATCTTTCTTTGTTGCTACTCCAATATAATGATCGAGTTCGCCTTTTTCCTCCATTCTTCCTTCAGAAAAATTAGTAGAAGCACTAATGATTCCAGTTGGTTCCACATTTGAAAGCATTTTTAATGTTTGAATGGACTGTGGGTTTAAACTTTTCCACATAGAAGCAATTTCTTCATTTACACCATTGAAAACAATTGGTACTCGTTTTGTTATACCTATAATTCGAAATGAGTCTTTTTCTTCAATTCGATAGTTCATTTCACTTCCGTTGCCAAAAATTTATAAAAATCTATAAATCCTGTTTATTTCCCTGTTCTACGAGTCCAATTTTGCCGAAGCTACTTTTGTTTGCTATAACTCTCCGAGGGCTTAAATTCGGATACAACGAATCCTACACATTGACGATAACTTTTCGATGTTAATTCGCCAATTTATAATTTGCTAAATTGCGACTGGCATTTAAGTCTCTATCTTGCTTATATCCACAAGAACACTTATATACTCGGTCAGATAGTTTTAAATCTTTTTTTATATTGTCGCAGTTTGAACACATTTTAGAAGACGGATACCATTTGTCAGCTTCTACAAATTCAATTCCATATTTTTCACACTTATATTGAATTTGCCTTTTAAATTCATATAATCCTTGCTTCCCAATCGCTTTTGACAAGTGTTTGTTCTTCATCATACCTTTGATATTCAAGGTTTCCATCACAATTCTGAAAGGCTTGGTTTTCACGATTTCAGTTGTCGATTGATGAAGGTGATTATTCCTGATATTTGTTAACCGTCTATGTAGTTTTCGTATCTCCTTTTCAATTTTTATAACGTTACTTGTTTTGACAAATCGGACTTCCTCCTTATTCATTTCATATTTACGAGAAACTTGACGTTGTAACCTACATAGGCGTTTCTCTAACTTTTTTACTTCTTTTGTTTTGTTGATATTTAGATAAGTTTTTTCGTTGGAACATACCGCTAACTCCTTGACTCCAACATCAATTCCAATTGAAACATCCGTTAACTTTTCTTTCCGAAATTCCTGTTCAGCCCCAACAGATAAGTACCAATATTTTCCGTCAAAACTAACTCTTGGATTACTATATTTACAATTCATAAATAGTTGCTCAGAAGTTTTTACCCAACCAATCTTTTTAAGTAACACTTCATTCTTTTTCACTTTCATCTTCGCATTATCGTTGTAAAAAGAAGGTTTTGAATTTCTTCTACTCTTAAATCTTGGGAACTCAGAATATCCTTTAAAAAATCTCTTAAAAGAATCACAAGCGTCTTTTACCGCCTGTTTTGCTACATTATTAGACACATCACCCAACCATGATAGCTCGTTTGTCTTTTTGAGCTGGGTTAGTTCTTTTCTCAAGACTCCATTTGGGATGAATTTTTCGCCACTCTTATAGTTTTCTTGTTGACGATTTAAAGTCCAATTGTAGATGAATCTCGCAGTACCAACGGACTTCCATAACTTCTGTTCCTGTTCTTTGGTCGGTTTTAATCTTACTTTCTGCGCAAGAATCATCTACCATCACCTCAATGATATTGTAACCTGTTCTAATGGATGGATCTGTAAAATTTTTGTAAATTTATATAGATAATTGCAGATTTTATTCAACTGTTATACTCCTCCTTGAATGGATAGTTGGAAGGTCATTGGTGAATAAGCCTTCAAAGAACGAATTGTACTTCGAGCTTCTGAAGGCGTTATGCCGTGTAAATTTTGAAATGCACGTGTAAAAGCATCTGGTGAGTTGTATCCATATTTTATAGCGACATCAATGACTTTTGCATTGCTATCTTTTAGTTCAAAGGCAGCAAGGGTAAGACGTCTACAGCGAATATATTCTGATAGTGATATGCCAGCTAAAAAAGAAAACATTCTTTTGAAATGATATTCGGAGCAGAAAGCTATTTTTGCGACTTCTTTAAAATCAATTTTGTGTGTAAGGTTGTCTTCAATATACTGCATTGCCGCATTCATATTTTTAAGTGAATCCATTATATGACCTCCTCTATAAATAGAATATCAGGAACAAAATAGCTCCATCCGACATTTCATGCACAACTTTGTAGGGGGCACTTTTAACCTTACAAAATTGTAATGTTCCTGTAAGGAGAATGAATGGATGGCATGATATCCCAATGTTATAGTAACAAAGTACTTTAGTACATTAGGTTAAATTTTGATTTCTCCGCTTATGTGCCTTACATAACTGTCATGTTTGTGTAAGAAACATCGATAGTGGCAAGAGTAGAGAGTGTATATAGTTGAAAATAGAGAATAGAAGAAATGAGGGATGTCGAGATGAAAACAGTGTTAGAAGCAAAAAATATTGAAAAAGTATATGACACAGGTGGGAATAAATTTGCAGCTTTAAAAGGTATTAACTTACAAGTAAAAGAAGGTGAGTTCGTTGGAATTATGGGACCTTCTGGTTCTGGTAAGACGACGCTACTAAACGTTCTTTCTACAATTGATAATGCGACGAACGGTGAGATTTTAATTGATGGAAAAGACATCGTGAAGATGAACGATGATAAGCTAGCGTTATTCCGCCGTGATCATTTAGGGTTCATTTTCCAAGATTATAACTTATTAGATACGTTAACGGTGAAAGAGAATATTGCGTTACCTCTTGCGTTATCGAAGGTGAAAGCGAGTGAGATTGATCGCCGCGTTCTTGAAATCTCAAAGAAATTCGGTATTGATCATATTTTAAGTCAGTTCCCATATCAAGTATCCGGTGGACAGAAGCAGCGCTGCGCAGCATCGCGCGCGATTGTTACAAGTCCTAGTATGATATTTGGGGACGAGCCGACTGGAGCACTTGATTCTAAATCAGCGACAGATTTATTAGAAAGTATGAAGTCGTTAAATGAATATGATAACTCTACAATTTTAATGGTAACGCACGATGCATTTGCGGCGAGTTATTGTAAACGAGTTATTTTCATTAAAGATGGTGAGTTATATAAAGAATTACACCGTGGTGAATCAACACGTAAACAGTTCTTCCAAAAAGTCGTTGACGTAATGTCTTCTATTTCTGGAGGTATGGCTGATGACCTTATCTAGCATTGCCCTCCGCAACATACAGCGGAACTTTAAAGACTACTTTGTATATTTTGCATCTATGATATTTAGCATCGTCATCTATTTTACATTTAAGGCGTTGCAGTATAATTCACAAATGGAAAAAGCTGCGGAAGGTTCTAAAAAAATTAGCGGTGCATTTCAAGTTTCAAGTGTCATGCTAATCATCTTCGTAGCGGTGTTCATTATATATTCGAACGGTTTCTTTACACGAAAACGTAAAAAAGAAGTTGGGCTATATTCGTTACTCGGTATTCGTAAAAAACAAATCGGTAAAATGCTCTTTTATGAAAATATGTTAATGGGATTAATGTCTTTAATTATAGGGATTGCGATTGGTAGCGTCCTTTCGAAACTATTCCTTGAATTATTAGTAAGCATGATGGGATTAAACTTAAATGTTCATTTTGAAGTACCGATGGCTGCAATTGTGGATACAGCAATTATTTTCTTTGTGATTATATTGTATACATCACTTCAAGGGTATCGTTTAATTTATCGATTTAAGCTAATTGAACTTTTCCGCGCAGAACGTGAAGGAGAAGAAATGCCAAAAGGATCATTTATTATGGCATTAATTTCAGTTTTCTTAATCGGTTCAGGTTATTTCTTAGCATTAATGTATGTGAAGGCACTTAAGTATGCAGACTTTATGGTAGTCGCACTTTACATTTTACTTGCGACAGTAGTAGGTACGTACTTACTATTTATGTTCTTTACAGTATTCGTATTAAAACGTGCAAGAAATAATAAATCATCGTTTTATAACGGTATGAATATGGTAACGACGTCACAGTTACTATATCGTATTAAAGGAAATGCAAAGTCACTTGCGACAATTTCTATTTTAAGTGCAGTGACATTAACAGCGGTTGGTACGTCAGTTACGATGTATTACAACACATTTACGCAATCAAAAGTAGCTGCGCCGTACAGTTATTCTTATGAGAAAAAAGATGAAGAGCTTGATAAGAAAGTAAATGCGATTTTTGCTGAAGAGAAGGCGAATCACCCTGTCAAAGATCAATTTGAAATTGAGACGGTTCCTGTAAAAGGGAAGTTTGAAGGGGATAAAGTGGACTTCATTCTTAATCTAAACTACACGATTTCAGAGAAATATCAGTTTATGTCTCAGTCCGAATTTAATAAACTTGCTAAAAAAATCGATGCAGAAACAGTGAATGTAGCTACTGGTGAAGCATTTATATATGATAGCTCTTATATTGAAGGGTATGAGTTTAGCCCTCAATATAAAGGCAATAAAGCAGTATTCCAAATTGGCAATGAAACGAAGACATTAACGATTCAAGGTGCAAATAATACAGCAATTACGAACTTAGGTGAATTAGTGATTGTCGTTTCAGATGAAATGTATGAACAGGCGAAGCAAGCATTTGGAACACGTACTGTAAAAAATATTGATGTAAAAGATGAAAGAAACAGTAAAGTATTAACAGAAAAGTTAGCAAAAGTGATGCCAGCTGGTGAATCAGAAATGGTACCACTATTTAGAGATTTCTATACTGGTTTCCAGATGGGGCTTGAAGGAACGGGACTCATGATGTTCATCGGAATGTTCTTAGGACTTGTATTCTTACTAGCAACAGGCTCTATTATTTACTTTAAGCAATTAACTGAAGCAAATGCAGATCGTGAGCGTTACGTTGTACTTCGTAAAGTTGGTGTAACGAAACAAGAAATGAAAAAAGCTATTGCAAAACAAGTAAGCTTTATCTTTGCGATTCCGTTAGTAATTGGAATCCTGCACAGCTTATTTGCACTAAAAGGTTTAGCAAACTTATTACCATTCGAAATTATGATTCCGCTCCTAATTAGTATCGGAGTATATGGCGTCATTTATATCGGATATTACTTCTTAACAGTTCGATCTTATTATAAGATTGTGAGCGCGAAGTAATAGATGGTAGCTGTAAGGAAATAAGAACTATAAAATAGTGATTCACCTGATTTTTTAGTCAGGTGAATCACTATTTTTTGTTTTGATAAGTGCTAGTGAGAGATAAAGTTTCACTATATATATAGAAGAAATAAAGAGCGGAAAAAGTTTGAACAAGGGATTGAGTATACGGATATTATTAAAGGTTATCCCATTATTATGAAGTCTTTCGTAGAGATGGATCGAGAAGTTTCGAGGGTTTTATTGCCTGATGAAAGAGGGATTCTTCCTACTATGCTAGAGTGTGATGAATATTATAAGAATCAATTGGATGATATTGAGGAAAGTTGATAAAAAAGAGCTTGAAACCATTCAAACTCTTTTTTATTACTATTTATGTTCTAAAATATGCTCAACCTCATGCACACTTAATTTACTTGCCTTAGCAATCGTTCCAAGTGGTATACCAAGATCATACATATTTTTAATCATTTGAATTTTCACCTGCTGAACCCCTTCTTTTCGACCCTTTTCAATGCCTTTTTTAATCCCTTTTTTTATTCCTTGTTCCATTCCTCTTTTTATTCCTTCTGTCTCTGCGTGGGCGAATTTTGCTGCTTCATCCATTAAAACTTTCTCCCTTGCGTCATAGGCTTGTCGGAAAGAAGAATCTTGACTCATACGTTCCCATTTATTTATTGCTTTTTGTAAAATAGGATCTTGGTTCATAGCAATATCCTCCAATGTTTTAGTTAAGTGCTCATCCTCATTTGCTGAAAGTAATAAAAGCCAACGAACAAATGGATCTTTCCACGGATTTACTTTTTCTTCATGCCATTGTTCTGTTAACTTTGGAATTTCTACAATGTGAATTTCTATGTCGTGACTTAGGAGTTTCTGTTGTTGTGTATTCCATAATATACTCGTTGAATGGAAGGCGTTTTGTTCTGAAAACATTATGAAATTTAATAAATTTATGGTGATGGTTTTATGCAGTGAGCTATATGGCATGCCCTTTTGTAATTGGGATGTGTATAATTTTCCCCAATAATATAAACTACGTTTTATCATATCGTGATTATTATTGAGCTGTATTTCTACATTTATTTTTGTTCCTGTGTTTAATGTCGCTGAAATGTCTAAAATAGATAACTTATCCTCTTCATATTCCCGATGCAAATGTGGATCTTCTAGTTGTAGAGAAGCAATGGGCGACTCTAAAGACTCTTGTAACATAGCGTTTAAAAATGCAATTAGAATATCTTCACTACCATTCGTACCAAACAATTGTTTAAATGCAAAATCAATGCGTAAATTAACTAACTGTTGGTTGAACACAGCTTTTCCTCTCCCTTGTATCAGGTTGTTTCTTTCATTGTACCTAAAAAGAAATAGGCCATGCAAACAGGCCCTTCTGCTATTTTGTTAGTAGTATTATTAGAAAATGAAAGGCAAGTATGTCTATGTTATACTCTAGTGAAATTGGATGGATTTTGAGTGTGAATGAAATTTAAAGGATAGGAGAACTCATAATAGATGAAAAGAAGAAAAAAGTCCGGAGAAAAGATACAAATGAACCGATTTACATTCCCTTTATGTTACGGAAGTGAAGCACCATCTTATTACTACGAGGTAGCGGCTCATGAAAGAGAGGGACGCTTCCATTTAACATCAGATCTTTGTGTAATGGACGATGAACATTATTTTATTAGAGGCTGTTTAGAGATTCCTATAATTGATTACCACGAAAATTTCATCTGGACTGTGTGGGTATCACTTAGTAAAGAAAGTTATGATAAAGTACTAGAAGAGTGGGATGAGAGAGGACGAGAGAATAGTGATCCTCATTTTGGCTGGTTATCTGTAGAAATACCAGTTTATCCAGAAACACTAAATTTAAAGACAAATGTACATATAAGAGAAGTTGGAATGGCACCGTATGTTGAATTAGAGCCAACCGATCACCCTTTAGCGATAGAACAAAGAAATGGAATTACTTTAGAGAGAGTTAAAGAAATACAAGAAATTATACAACGACATAATTAGATTAGAAGAAAAAAACGAGTGATATCACTCGTTTTTTTCATTACACAACATTAGGATTATAAATCATCGTAAAGTGCGCTTGTAACAACTCAATATGACACGGTGTATGTAGAGAGCTTTCACCATCTGTATCTACTTCTTTTTCTTCTTCTGTTTCAATATGAATGGATTTAGCTTTGACGTGGAAGATGTCATTTTCATTTGAGTCTTCAAATAGTTTCTTTCCGATATAATCTTTAAACGCTTGAATGCCTGTTGATTTGACTACGAAAATATCAAGTGTTCCGTCATCACATTTTACGTTCGGAATAAAGGATGGGATACCCCCGAGATATTCACCGTTTCCAACCATAACAAGGACAGCTTCATCTTCATACACTTGTCCGTCGTAAGTAATTTTTACTGGGAATGGTTCAGCATTTTTTACAGTTCGAATGGTGCTTAAATAGTAACCAATTTTACCAAGCTTTGCTTTCTCTTCTGCATCAATATTGTTTGATACTTCAGATACGAGTCCAATGCCCCAGAAGTTTAAGAAGTGTTGTCCGTTTGCTTTTGCAACATCAATTGGTTTTACATGTCCTTTTGTAATGAGTTTCGCTGCTTCTGCAATATTTTGCGGAACACCAAGTGTGCGAGAGAAGTCGTTGCAAGTTCCACCTGGAATGATTGCAAGTGTAGGTCTAGTTTCAAGAGAGGCTAAGCCGTTTGTGCATTCAAATACAGTTCCATCACCACCAAAGACGATAATTAAATCTACTTTACTAGCAAACTCTTGGCAATATTTTGTTGCATCACCTTGTTTTTTCGTATGAAGGATATGTAGGTCAGGAAAAGCTGCGGCAAGTGGTGGTACGATTTTTGTTAAGTTCGTATGTAAATCGCCTTGTCCTGCTTTCGGATTTACGATGAGGAGTACTTTTTCAAATTTTGTTTTTGTCATTCTTCATCTCTCCCTTTGTTTTTATAAATTACGATAGAAATAAAACTTCCACCAATAATGCATGGAAGCTTATTTGATCCCGCTATTTGCGGGCCGATAATCATTGGGGATGGACAAAAACCCCACTGATTAAGGTTTCACTTTATTATATTATTCCGTTACAACTGAAGCGATAAATGGTAAGTTACGATATTTTTCTGCGCAGTCGATACCGTAGCCAACGATAAATTCGTCTGGAATTTGGAAGCCAACATACTCAGCTTTTAAGTCCACTTTACGGCGTTCAGGTTTATCAAGTAACGTACAGAATTTCAATGCTTTTGGTTTATGCATGAAGAAGTGATCTTTTAAGAAGTGAAGTGTTAAACCAGAATCGATAATGTCTTCTACGACAATTACGTTTTTTCCAGTAATGTTTACATCGATATCTTTTAATAGTTTTACTTTTCCAGTTGTTTCTGTTTGATTTCCGTAGCTAGATGCAGAGATAAAGTCGATAGTTACTTCGTTTTTAATATGACGAATTAAATCAGCAGCGAATACGAAAGATCCTTTTAATACAGCGATTACAACGATTTCTTCTCCTTCAAAATCACGTTCGATTTGAAGCGCTAGTTCTTTTACTTTTTCTTGTAATTGTTCTTCAGAAATTAAAGTGTCTTTTATTTCAATTTTCATTTGAATCCTCCTACAGTGTAAAACTTGTGAACATTTCGACTGTAAAGGATAGAAAGAAAAAAGTCAAAGAAGATATAAGGTTTTTACAGAAATCCCCACAAAATAGTCAGGTGATATGATATACTGATAATATTAAGAAAACGCTTCCAAAAAGGGTGATTATGATGAAAAAGAAACAGTATACAAGTGTAACATTTATAAAAGCATTGCTTTTAACAATTGTTCTTGGTATGTTGGCTTACATAATTGATGTACCTGCAATTCGCATTTCACTAATTGGAATGACTTTAGTATTAGGCGCAATTTCCCATGGTATGATGTCGCAGCTGCAAGAGGCTGGACTTGATGATATGAAAGATTCTATAGATAAGAAATGAGAAACCTTCACGTATATAGAGTGAAGGTTTTTTCGTTTCTTACAAAAATGTAAGGTGATTTGTAAGACAAATCGATAGTTGCATAGTAGTGTTTTGGATAAACTATAAGTGTAAGGTAAGAGGCAAGCATATTTTAGGTAAATTAAGTTTTAGGCACTCTATATGTGAAAAAGGAGTAGGAGGGCATGGAGAAACATTGGACGACCTTTTCTTTTTTAGCAACTAGTAACACCGTAATGCTAGCTGGAGAAATGGATTTTTTGCAGATGTTTGATCGAGAAGACGATCATTCTTCTTCTAAATTTACAATGAAATGGAGTAAGTGGAGCGATAGTTGTAAATTGGAAGAAGAGGCCCCTAACGAAAGGCAAAAAATTATTTTAACAAATCCTATTAAAGCATGGGTCGTTCAATGTCGTAAGTGTAACGTCAAAAATCACTTCAAGAAAACTGAGCCGAGACAATTAGTTATCACTCCGGCCTTTTCTACTTCTCACTCACGCGAAAGTAACAAATAAATATCGAGACACACACCCGAAAAAACATCGTATATATTACGGTGTTTTTTTATTTTTCTAAAATGAAATCTTTAAATGAAATATATTTCATCTGCATCTTATATTTACATCTGTTGTTTATTCTAGTAATACATCCGATGCGACGTGATGTAAAACGTATAAGAGGAGAGAATGAAAATGAAAAAAAAACTATTACCAATTTGTGCAATGGCACTTTTAACAGTAGGATATTCTTCAGTAGCGAGTGCTTCTACTGGAACGTTAACAAAAGAAGAAGCGGCGCAAGTGCAGCAAGATGCAGCTAAAAAAGAAGAAGCAATTAAGGTACAGCAAAAAAATGATGTAGAGAAAAAGGAAGCGGCACAAGTACAAGAAAAAAGTGATATGGCTAAAAAGGAGGAAGCAATAAAAGCCGGGCAAAAGAATGATACGGCTAAAAAAGAAGTAGCGCCACAAGTGCAAGAAAAGGAAGCTATTGCAAAAAAAGAAGCAGCAATTCAGGCCGGGCAAAAGAATGATGTAGCGAAAAAGGAAATAGCAAAACCAGCTGTAAAGGGAGAGAAATTACCAAATACAGCATCAAATAATGTAGCAATGATGGCATTAAGTGCATGTCTTGTAGCAATAGGCACATTATTTGGATTGAATCGTCGTAATAAAGTGAAGGCATAAAAATAAAATCTTTATTAGCCTATAAAGAATGGGATAATTTCATATATTAAAAATGGTAGGATGTCCCTACCATTTTTTGCATGGAGGGATTAACAGTGACGATTCTAAATCGTATTGGGTTTACGTTAATGATAGTAGGTCTATTAATGGGAGCTTTTTATTCTTTTGAATGGTATAAAGGAAAAAGTTCTGCACAAGATTTGACGACGGAAGAGATTGAAAATTTTGAACAGCAAACAGCCAAGCAGCATTCTAGCGAAGTACCAGTAAACGCGCAAATACCTTCTTCTCAAATACAACATAAAGAAGGAGAAAAGGTAGCAATGTTAAATATACCGAAAATAAAGAAGAAGTTTTCTATATATTGGGGAGCGAATGATGCAACTTTGAAAAAAGGAGTTGGTATGTTCGTTAGTGATTTAACGACAACGCCATCTGGAGGAGGACAAACTGTACTGAGTGGGCATCGAGATACTGTATTTACAGATTTAGGGGAGTTAAAAGAAAAGGATAACCTTATTTTGGAGTATGATAATAAAACTTACACATACGAAATTCAAAAGAAATGGATTACACATGCGGATGATCGCACTGTTATTGTTAAAAAAGAAGAACCGACATTAACATTGACGACTTGCTATCCATTTGATTATATAGGGGATGCACCGGATCGATATATTATCGAGGCAAAGTTAATTACGAGCAATTCAAAATAAAATTATAAAATGCTAGCTAATTAAAATGGGAGGGGAGGCATAGAGTATGTCAAAAAACATTCTAATTGTTGAAGATGAAGATATTTTACGTGAAATATTAAAGGATTACTTTTTGAGTGAACAATATAAAGTGCTTGAAGCGAGAGACGGAAAAGAAGCTTTAGTCTTATTTGAAGAAGAAGAGGTCGATTTAGTTATACTTGATATTATGTTGCCAGAACTTGATGGATGGTCCGTTTGCCGAAGGATTCGTAAGACGTCCGGGGTTCCAATTATTATGTTAACGGCACGTGTAGATGAAGATGATACGTTACTTGGGTTTGAGCTTGGGGCAGATGATTATGTTGCGAAACCATATAGTCCGCCTATTTTATTAGCGAGAGCGAAGCGATTATTAGAAAGTAGAAAAGTTATGCAAAAATCTACAGAGAATGAAGATGACACATTAGTTATTCGTGGAATTTGTGTCCACTTCCCATCGCGTACTGTCACTGTTGATGGAGCGCATATTACTTTAACACATACCGAGTTTGAAATATTAGGGTATTTCATGAAAAACCAAGGAATTGTTCTAACAAGAGAGCAATTAATTTCAAGAATTTGGGGATATGAGTTTGCTGGGGATGATCGCACAGTAAATAGTCATATTCGTAATTTGCGAAATAAATTAGGAGAGAAAGCAAAGTACATTATAACTGTAGTGCGAACCGGTTATAAATTCGAGGGGAACATATGAGAAAAGGGATTGTACTTAAATTATTTACCCTTACAACAGCTCTATGTATGTTGATTTTAGCGACGATATTTATTGGACAAACGATATTTTTTAAGCAATATTATGCGAATCGAAAAGTGGAAGATATTAAAGTGAATTTAAATTCTTTTGAAAAGAACTATTTAAATTATGCAGGAAGTGCAGATGGAATTCAGAAGCTGGAGCAAGACTTTTTAAGAGAAAATAATACGTGGATTACAACATTAGATCAGAATGGGAATTTAAAACATGCGGATGATTTTTATGTGGAGATTACTTTAGAGCGTTTGGCAGAGAAACAATTTGGACAAAAAACAATCACTATTCCTCTGTATAACCTCATGAATATAGATGAGATTGAAAGTAGGATACTACCTAGTTTGGTAGGAAAAAAGGTTTATTTTAGTGGTTTGCTAAGAAATGACAGTTTCATCACATCATATTTACAGTCAGCAGAGGGGAGTTTGAGTTGGGCTAATAAACCACTAAGTAAGAAGTTAGCTGAAAGAGAACTTAAGGCAAGTGAGGAAAAGCCAAAAGTAGCACAAGATTTAATCGGTGAGGAAAGAAAAAAAGTTGCTGGGAATTTGAGTGATTTGGAGAAGAAGAGGGTTGCTCAAAATTCCGATTTCAATATAAATGGGACAATTACGAAAGTGCAGCCTTCTGATGGAACAGTTCCCGTAAATCCAATTTATAAAAACAATTTATTTTTGGATAATATAAAAGAATTTCAAGCTGATTTATTACTAAAAGAAAGCAATCAAATAAAATATGCAACACAAACAATGGACTATGAAAAAAATGATATAAAATATAAATTATTAATCAAACCAATAAAAGAAAAAGATGGATCGGTGACATACATATACGCGATGGCTTCTTTACAGCCTGTCGATGAGGCTGTGCAAATGGTGCAAGATTATTACATTTACATTGTTGCGTTTGTAGTCGTTCTTATATTTCTAGCTTCGTTCTATTACTCAAAACAAATCGCAAAACCGTTATTAAAAATAAATGATACAACGAAGAAAATAGCGCATTTAGATTTTACAGAAAAAATTCCGATTACTTCAAAAGATGAAATTGGTGATTTATCGCAAAATATTAATACATTATCTAATAAACTACATTCACATATTGGACAGTTAGAACAAGATATTGAAAAAGAAAGAAAGTTAGAAAACACAAGGAAAGAATTTATTGCGGGTGTATCGCATGAACTAAAAACGCCGCTGAGTATTATGAAAAGCTGTATTTCTATTTTAAAAGATGGGGTAGCTGAACATAAAAAAGATTACTATTTTCAGGCGATGGAAAAAGAAGTAGACAAGATGGATATACTAATTTTGGATATGCTTGAATTAGCTAAATTTGAGTCTGGCACATACAACATGAAGATGGATTCTTTCTATATCGATGGAGTGATTGAAGAAATATGTGAACAGCTTTCATCAGAGATAGAGAAAAAAGAACTGAGTGTGCACAAGCATATATGTCCAGCTGAAGTGGTTGGGAATCAAAATAGAATTGAACAAGTCATCGTGAACTTCATTACGAATGCAATACGTTATACACCACATAAAGAAGATATTATTATTTCCGTAATAGATGAGAAGAATCATATAAAAATGTGTATTGAAAATAAAGGTGCTCACATTGAAGAAGAACAATTAGATAAAATTTGGGATCGTTTTTATCGTGTGGATGCGGCACGGAAACGTTCACAAGGTGGAACAGGGCTTGGCCTTGCAATTTCAAAAAATATTTTAGAACTACACAATGCTGAATATGGGGTGAAGAATACCGAAGATGGTGTGTTATTTTACTTCTATTTACCGAAAAAAGCGTAGACAATACTATCTACGCTTTTTTAATTTATTTTCATATTATCTTTACCTAATCTTTATTTCTAAACAGTATACTTTGAATAGAAAATGAGGTTATGTAAGGAGTCGATGAACCGTGCATAGCAATTGGCTAAGTATAATGGTATTTATTTTCTTTTGTGCATTTATTGTATTTTTAATTGATATTACGATGTGAAAAAAGAGCGCTAAGTTAAGCGCCCTTTTTTTGTGAATTTATTTGATAAGCACTCATGCTTTTGAATAATCTTGGTGAAGTGATAAATAAAAATATAAGTAAAACGGTACATAGAATATAGGAACCAATCATTGTGCTACCGTTAAATATTAAAGAATATAGAATAGCTGATTGACCTTTCGGTGCATATTGTCCCCAGAAAATAATACCGGCAATAAAGTGACAGAAGTAACGAGCTAGACTACCGATAAAAGTAGCAATGATAATGTATCCAATTACTTTCTTTCCTTGGTTTTGTTTTGATGAAGGCTTATCTTTACGGCTACTTAAGTTTGATTGTTCGTTTCCATTCTTATTAGATGCTAGAAGTGCTTTTTGAATTGGACGATAGAATAAACCAGCAAATCCAATGAATGCGAAAGCAACGAAGTATTCAATGATTACTTGAATTGGTGTGACGATAATGGCATCGCCTACGACAATTTGTAATAATCCCCAAATTAAGCCTCCTAAGAAAGCCATTTTGAAGCCCCAGCGGTATGCGATAATAAAAATAGGAATCATAGCGAATGAGATGGAACCGCCTGTTGCTGATATTTTGATTGAAAGTGGTAAAATATCGATGACCAAGGCGAAGGCTGCAAGAATAGCAGATTCGATCATCGCTTGTAAATTGGTGTTACGCATATTGTCTCCCCCTATATCCAAGTTGCACAAAAAAGAACATTATCATAGGAGGATACGAAATACGTAAATAAAAAAAGAGGTGTGTATTTCGGACGTTTGCACAATTCCTGCGTTAGCATTAACTAACAGGTTCAAAGGGTCGGAACGAATTGTTCCCTCTCAGCGGTAAGGCTCCCCCTGTGATAACGAGATTCTTTATTTGTTATTGTTTATTGTAAGTGAAATGGATGAGAATGGCAAACATACTTTGTATGACAATTATTGAAATATAATTGTATTGAAATGTTAATAAATATGAAGCAAAAAGATATAGTCCAAGTGAAATAGAGTATGATATAATTTTTTTGAAAATAATTATCATTCTCTTCTGAGGGGGAAGGTTATGAGCTTAGTAGATATTAAAATTGGTGAGAAAGTGTTAGTAAAAAGTATTCAATCGTTAGATCAGTTATTAAAGCGGAGACTAGCTGCTTTTGGTCTGGCGGAAGGAAGCGAGCTTCGCATAAAACAGAAGGCGATGTTTAAAGGTCCTTGTACATTGGAGTGTCGTGGGCAGTTAATTAGTATTCGTCATTGTGACGCGAAAATGATAAAGGTGGAATTAGCGTGAATAAGGTTGCTTTGCTAGGGAATCCGAATACAGGGAAAACATCATTATTTAATGCACTTACTGGTTCTTATGAATATGTAGGAAACTGGAGCGGTGTAACAGTAGAAAAGAAGGTTGGTAAATTAAAAGATAAGCAAGGAACATTAATTGATTTACCAGGCGTTTATGATTTGAATCCAGTTTCACGTGATGAAGGTGTCGTTACGAATTTTCTACTAACAGACGAATTTCATCATATGTTAAATATAGTGGATTCTTCGCAATTCGAGCGAAATATGCATTTAACATTGCAATTACTTGAATTTGGTAAGCACGTTTCAATTGGTTTAAATATGGTTGATGTGGCAAAGCAAAGAGGAATTGTAATTGACGTAAAACGATTATCAGAACTATTAGGTGTAACAGTCGTTCCTGTCATCGCAAGAACCGGAAAAGGCTGTGAAGAATTACTTACTACTCTTCATGAAGAGAAACAAAAAGAGAAAAAGCCATTCATTATTTCATATGGTTTACAAATGGATGAAGGGATTGGAGAGATAATCGCTCTTCTAGAGAAAGCGAATTACGAGCATCCGAGATGGTTAGCCCTTCAATTTTTAAGCAATAACGAAGTAGTAGAAAAAGAAATGAAAGCATTACCAATTTATAAGGAACTTATATCCATTCGATCTCGTTTAGGTGGAAAACTTGATTGTACGTTGGAAGAGCATATTTACAAGACTCGTGAAGCGTATATTGAAAAGTTAAAAACAAATGTTATGAAGCATGAGAAAGAAGGAAACATTCCTTTTTCGGAAAAAATTGATAGGTTAATTACACATAAAATTTTAGGACTTCCAATCTTTTTAGCAGTTATGTTTTTTATTTTTCAGGTTACGTTTACGTGGATTGGTACACCTTTATCGGATATGCTTGATGGATTTTTTGGCGGACAACTTACTGATTGGGTTACAGCTGGGCTCACAAGTGTTGGCGCTTCTGACTTTATTCAAGCACTCGTTACAGAAGGTATTATTGCCGGCGTTGGTGCGGTATTAGTATTCGTTCCACAAATCTTTGCACTATTCTTCTTCATTTCATTATTAGAAGACTCAGGATATATGGCACGAATTGCAGTTGTTATGGATAGAATTATGGAGTTTTTCGGTTTAAACGGAAAAGCATTCATTCCGATGATTATCGGCTTTGGGTGTAACGTTCCAGGTATTATGGCAGCGAGAACGATTGAACAGGAAAAAGAACGTTTACTTACAGTTTTAGTAACTCCATTTATGTCTTGTTCAGCACGTTTACCTGTATATGCATTATTTGCGGGAGTGTTCTTCCCTCATAGTCAGGCGACTGTTGTGTTCTCTTTATATATCGCAGGGATTGTTCTTGCATTACTCGTTACAAAAATTATGTCTCTTACTATTTTAAAAGCAGAAAAATCTATTTTTGTAATTGAGCTACCACCTTACCGTGTGCCGCAAGCGAAAACGTTATGGCTCAGCACGTGGGAGAAAGGTAAAGGATTTGTTCGTAAAGCGGGTACATTCATCTTCGGTGGTTCTGTTGTCATTTGGTTATTAAACTATGCAGGTCCATCAGGATTTGGTGTTGATATGGGAGACAGTTTCTTAGCGATGATTGGTGGATTTATTGCACCACTTTTTGCACCGCTCGGTTTTGGAACGTGGCAAGCTGCGGCATCCCTTTTAACAGGATTTTTAGCGAAAGAAGTTGTCGTTTCTACGATGGCAATTATTTATGCGGTTAAAGAAGATGTGCTAGGAAATGTAATGGGAGCACATTATACTGCGCTATCAGCCTATGCATTTATGTTCTTTATTTTATTATATGTTCCGTGCTTAGCGACAGTAGCTGTTATTAAACGTGAAACAGGATCGATGAAATGGACAGTTTTCTCTGTCGTTTATCCGCTCGTTGTTGCTTATGTATTAACGCTCATTATATACCAAGTTGGGTCCTTACTCGGATTCTAGAAGGAGATGTATTGCAATGATGGTCAATATTATAATTGGAGCTATCATTTTTGGTTATGCAGCATATACGTTAGTTAATTTTGTAAAGAGAAGTAAAAAAGGCAAATGCGCAGCATGCTCTATAAGTAAGTCATGTCAGTCACAAACTTGTAGTCCAGATATGGAGCAAATTGCTCACAAGTAGAAAAAAGCTTTGCGAATTTCGCAAAGCTTTTTTATTATTTCTTAATTTTTACAAGTTGTGCTCCTTCTACACCATTTTTTCCAGGGAATTCTTTACTAGGGTCTTTATCAAATTTTAATACACCCACAGATTTTTCTTCACCTTTTACATTGCCGTAAGTTGCATCATCAACAATCGCGAACATATCTGCATATGCACGGCCACTACCAATAATTGTGTTGCCTTCATATTTTAATTTCGCACCATCAATTGTAGCATTTTCTACTTTATTTTTTGCGAATAACACGCCTTGTTCTGTTGTTACAGCTGGTAATTTATCAAGTGGTTTCGTGTCGTCTTTTTCATCAACTTTTTGTAGTAATTCTTTTTTAACAAGTTCTTCACCAGTTTTCTTATCCATTACAAGAACTTTTTTACCCTCTAATGTTGTCATTTTCATTTTATAGAAGTCTTTTTCTTTCACTTCTTTTTTATTTTTATCTGCAATTTGCTGAACTTGCTCTTCTGTTCCGTATAATACAAAGCCGTTCGCTTTTTCTCCTAATAAAGAACAACCTGATAATGCTCCGAATGAAATTGCTGCTGCTAACCCGATTCCTACTAATTTTTTCATGATGATTTCTCCTTTTTATATGTTTTATAGTAAATACAGTTTTTGTATTAGTCCTTACAGTATGAGAAGCTTTTTTGCTATTCCGTTGCTTCTGGTATTAGTGTATAAGAAATATTGAAACGTAACTATCGAGTTAGCTTACAGTAACATTACAATTATGTAATTTAGTGAAATCGCGCAAAAATAAGTTAATTTTGGAGGCAGAAATAATAAGGATATAGTAGGAATACAATATTATATCTGGAATGTCATATTATATTAGTTGTATTTTGGAAATAACATGTAAGGACATCTTAGTTTTGTTATAATAAACACATAGGTTGTAAAAATGAATATTCTTACTGAAAAGGGAGATTTTTAATTTTCCAAGTAGTGAATTTGAAATATGAGGTATATCATAGGAGGAATTTGGATGTCTGTATTTAAACGATTAAGAGATTTAACAATGTCGAATGTGTATTCATTAATTGAAAAAGCTGAAGATCCAGTTAAGATGACGGATCAATATTTACGCGATATGCAAGCGGATGTACAAGAAGCTGAGAAAAGTGTAGCAGCTCAAATCGCACTTGAGAAGAAATTCAAAGTATTATTTGAAGAGCAAGAAGCACTTGTGAAAAAACGTGAAGAGCAAGCTCATATGGCTGTTCAAGCAAGCAATCTTGACCTTGCGCGTCGTGCTCTTGAAGAAAAACAAAATGCAGAGCAAAAGATGAATGAGTATAAAGCGAGCTATGAGCAAAACAAAGCAGCTGCTGATAACCTTCGTCTTAAGCTAGAAGAAATGCGTAAGCAATTAACAGAGCTGAAAAATAAACGTGAAACACTTGTTGCACGTGTAAATGCAGCGAAAGCACAAAAGAATATTAATCAGGCGATGTCTGGATTTGATTCAAATTCAGCAAAAGCTGGTTTAAGCCGTATGGAAGAGAAAGCACTTCAATTAGAGGCTGAAGCAGAAGCAAGCGGTGAAATTTACAAGAAAGAAAAGTCGTTAGATGATGAATTCGCAAGCTTAAACAAAAATTCTGTTGTTGACGATGAATTAGCTCGTATTATGAAGCAGTACGAGAAATAATATAGAATAGACAAAGAAACCGACATGTCTGAAGAGAATTCATGTCGGTTTTCTATTACTTTTTTAGAGGAGGTTTTGTAATGACGTGGATGAATGTTTTAGCTATGCTTGTATGGACTGGAGCGAGTGCGGTACTTTTATTTGCAATTATGTGGGTTGATTCGATTTTTACAAAATACAATGATTTAAAAGAAATGAAAAATGGAAATACAGCAGTGACAACGCGTTTCGTTATGAAATTATTTGCGCAAGGGTACATTTTATCTCAATCTATAACGAAAGCGAATGACTTATGGCAAGCGCTTCTTGCCTCAGCAGTTTCATTCGTTATTTTATTAATTGTAGAAATGTTCATTGAGTTTGTGTTAAAGAAAATGTCTGGTTTAGATTTAGAAGAAGGAACGAAAGAAGGCAGCTTAGCACATGCGTTGTTAGCTGGTTCATTACATATCGTTGGTGCACTTATTTTAGGTGCTTGTTTATAAAGAGAAAAGGAGGGGTAGATTGTGAGTTTATTTAAACGTATTAAAAATATAATGAAGAGTCCGGAGCCGCCGAAGCCAGAAAAGAGTCTTTTAACGTTGGCTCCTGGCGATATGATTGAAGTCTCGTTAGTCATGTACGAATTAACTGGGAAAACGAGCATGCATTCTCGCAAGGAGATTATTTTAACTTTGCAGGATGGGAAAGATATTCGTTATTTGAAAATTGAAGACCGTGAAAATACGTATTACAAATTGTATACACCGATTGATGGTCGTTTAGATTCAATCGATGAAATTCCGACGACGATTGAAATGGATGATATAGAGTATCATATGGAAGAACAATATAATGGACGTGTTGTTGTTATGGGTAAAACACCATTCGCTGCTTCAGAAGAACAGTACGTATGGGAATTCCAATCCGATAACCGCAAATTATTACGTGTTGAATGGCAAAATGGTCGCACAATGATGTATGAGGGAGAAGTAATTATTCCTGCTGATGTACAAATCATAAGAGCAACATAAGGGGGGCGTAATCATGTCAAACCGATTGTTTACCATGATTAAATCGTTCGTGATCCCTATACTTGCTATCGTTACATTACTTGTTATTGCCGGTTATGCTTTATCGGGCTGTCAAAGTGGTCAGGCGAAGTCAATTCAGGACCGTTACCCACTAGAGTCTGTCGCAAAGGATGGTAAACAAGAATCTTACGTGTATAGGGCCGCCAATCGGTCAGTTCCTGAAGTTGCAAAGGAACTTATAGCCGAAAGGAAACCGAAGCAAGCATCTAAAGAAGACGAAAATCAAATGTTCCTCGTTTATTCTGATAAAATGTATAATTTACAAAAGGATAAAGAGAAACCATCTGATACGTTAATTGAAATAAGCAATGAAGAATTTGTC
The DNA here is from genome assembly GCF_003264175.1 of Bacillus sp. SRB_331. Lineage (NCBI taxonomy): Bacteria > Bacillati > Bacillota > Bacilli > Caryophanales > Bacillaceae > Bacillus > Bacillus sp. SRB_331. The sequence continues at coordinate 20,607 of NZ_NADV01000011.1, forward strand.
CGTCAAAATTACCAACCATCCTTCTTACAAGGATATATCATGGGGAGTATATTAAACGATATATTCGGTTCACGCAAATCATCATACGGTGATTATCGCGGATATAATGACAGACAAAATCATAAACCGGTGATCCCGGAAAGACCACCTACGAAAGAGGAAAAGAAAACCCCGCCTCCAATTACGAAGGAAGGGAAAGGATCTATTATTAAGCGAGGCGATAATGTAGATCCGAAATCATCTGTAGGTGATAAAGGAAGTATTACGGAAAAAGGAAGTAAAACGACGCCACCGCCTTCTACCGGAAGCAAAGGGAAAATTACGAAAAACCCGGGTGGCTCGAGTGGATCTGATGTGAAGCCGAAATCATCCATTAAAACCCCACCAAAGAATACGTCGCCCCCGAAAACAAGGGTTGGCGGTTCAGGGAAAATTATGAAGAGAAGATAGTATAGAGACTGAAAAGTGGAATTTGCTTTTCGGTCTTTTTATTATGGGGATTAATTCCTTATAGCTGGTACAATTAAGTTATAAGGAGGAGATTATTATGAGTATATATAAAAGGTTTAGTTTGATTATGTTCCTCGTCTTATTCCTCAGTTTGTTTATTAGCACAACGATGAAATTTCACTTTATCCCGCATTAACGGGCAGTAAAACTCCCACCTCAAAATTCGGCTGGAGCAAAGAAGTTAGGTGGGAGATCAACTGCCCGTAAACGCCCGATTGGTTCAACTAATAATCAGTGGGGGATGAACAAAACCCCCACTGATTATAGTTTCACTTTATAGTAGGTATTCTATGGATACTGTGTACATGTACTCTCTTTCTATATGTTCCGCTTCGCTTTCAGCATGAAGTGCCCGCCTTTCAAAAGTACGTCGATTGGATTAAAAGCGGGGGAAGATGGGGGAGTAAAATATATCAACGGTTTTTCGATTATATCTATCGTAGCTCAAAATATATCAACGATTCGAAAAGGAATATCGATTTACCAACTTCATAATAAAAAGAGGCTGCACCAATATTTTGGCACACCCTCTTTTTTCATAATGATTAATGAATATCACGTTTCTTAAAGTTACCGCCTTTTACTTCAGCTACGTCATAAACTGTAATAAAGGCATTAGGATCGATTTCATTAATCAGGTCCTTCATTTTACTTTCTTCTAAACGGTTAATTACACAAGAAATTTCTTTGAATTTCTCTCTTGAATAACCACCGTATACTTCGTTATACGTTGCGCTTCGGCCTAAACGATCGCGAATTGTTTCTACCATTAATTCAGGCTCTTTCGTGATGATTTTAAATGTTTTCGAACCACTTAAACCAACTTCAACGATATGAATCACTTTCGAAGCGATAAAGTAAGCAATTGCCGAAAGGATAGCCCCTTGAAGACCAAATACTGTTGAAACAAAAATAAAGACAAACATATTTAAGAATAAAATAAGGTCACTTGTTCCAAATGGTAACTTTCTAGAAAGTAATACGGCTAGCATATCGATTCCATCTAATGCCCCGCCATTACGTAATGCTAGTCCCATACCAAAACCGATAATAATACCACCAACAACAGTAATTAAAAGTGTATCGCCCTCAATAATTGTTGGTACTCCGTGCATGAGAACGGTACCTACTGCTAGCGAAGCAATCCCGATAATAGAATAAATTGCAAAGCTTTTACCGATTTGTTTATATCCTAACCAAACGAAAGGGATGTTAACGACTGCGATTAGAAGTCCTAATGGTAACCCGAATAATCTTGAACTAACGATACTTAAACCAGTTACACCACCGTCTGATACGTTGTTTGGAATTAATACGGCTTCTAATCCGTACGCTGTGATAAATGCCCCAATAATAATCATCAAAGCTTTTGAAGCGATTTTCAGCTTATTGGGCTTGTTTTTCATAATTTTCTCCATATAATTTCCTCGTTTCAAACTAGTTTCGTATTTGTTACATAATTCACATCTAAATTTCATTCTAACATTTTATTTGAAAAAATTCTCCTTTAATGGATGTATGCAGGGAATATTATCACCATATTACCAGTAAAATATTTTTGGAATTCGTATGAAAAATCCCATCCGTTCAAAGGATGGGAGGTTGTTAAGAAAATATAAAACTAACTACTGTTAGCAATAAAGAGAATCCTAAAATAGTTCCGCACACTTTCATATGTCGTTTACGTCCCATAACGACGATTGCAACATATTCGCGAATCATTGCATTAGGCCAGTAATAAAATGCAGTTTTTGATCCAATTCCTTGGCTATTAAGACCAGCTTGTCTTGCATATATACCGGCGCGGAAAAGGTGGAAATTATTCGTTGTAAAAATACTTCTATACTTCCCTTCAGGTTTTAAAGAATCCATAATTTCTTTAGAGAACGACATATTTTGATATGTGTTTACAGAGCGATTTTCTTGCACTGTGTGTTCAAGCGGAATTCCTTTTTCAACCGCATAATTTTGCATCGCTTCTGCTTCAGGAAGCCCTTCATCTGGACCTTGTCCGCCAGAAAAAATGATTGTCGGCGGTATAGTAATAGCTGCTTGTTTCCAATAAAAGTCGATAGCTTTATTAATACGACTTGCAAGTAACGGCGGCACTTTGTCATTAATTAAGCCGCTACCAAGAACGATGATGAAATCTTGATTACGTCTCGGTCTATTGAATTGGTATAGAAAATAAGCGCTTAAGAAGTTAGATAAATGTATAAAGAAATACATAGTTATAAGAGAAATCGCAGCAAAAATAAATTGAAAGTGTGTTGAGACTAAACTTGCTGGATTTATGATAGGGAGTAGCATAAAGAATAAAATCCCTAAAGCTGCAATTAAAGTTAAAGAGTTTGTAAAGCGTCTTCCTTCACGCTGCATCAAGATTCTCGCATTAAGAAATAGCCCAAACATTAAAGCGACTATAGCAAAAGGTATCATTACAATTAGCGCTATCATGGGAATAATAACGATAAAATGTAAAGCGTTATTACCAGATACAAACGAGACGGCTGCACAAAATAATAGAAAAGAACAGAAAAAGGCATTAAATAAAAAGCCATTTATTATTTTCCGTGGATCTTTTAAGTAAGAGATAAGAAAAATAATAAACAATATAAGAGGAATAATTCCAAAATACATAAATATAATACACCTCAATTTTTATAATGTTTTATTGCACCCCTAATACTACATGATTTTGAAGTTATTAATAATAAAAATAACGATTTAGAATTTTCTTAATAAACGATATAGATAAATATAATAAAATGTATTCAAATCGATATATTAAAAGTAAGATGGTTGAAGAGGCACTCTGTAGAGTGTCTTTTTCTTTGAAATATGTAATTTTGCATATTTTGTTCCTTTTTAATGAAAGAGGATTAAAATATAAATTGTGGATACACGCTATAAAGCAGAATTGTATACAAACATTTACCTCTACTCTTTTTGTATCTAACAATCTTGTAACGATTCATGATTCTGTTTTCTAGTGTGTGTTTACGAAAAGTGGGATGGGCGTCTTATTAAAAGGCGCCTTTTTATTGTTTAGTATAGATAGTTATCACTGTTAATATAGTGGAAAATATCTATACTAAACATTAGCAATCTTCCGTATAAAGATTATCAATTTACTATATATTCCAGCGGTGTTAAGCTACATATGAAAGGCTTTCTTTTTCAAAATATTACCCCTAATAAATTTTGAAAGAGTCAACTGTCTCCAAAATTGCCATTTGTGCTTAGCAAAAAAAGAATCCTTCGGGGTTCTTTTTTTGTATTCGAAAGAATATGACAAAATGAATTTATATAATTTGTTATATTGTTAAATGGTTATTATGGAAAAGAGAAGGAGACTTAAGTATGGGATTTAAAAAATTACTTTTAACAGGTGCAATTGTTGCAACTACAGCATTTACTTCAATTGGGACAGCGCAGGCAAGTATAGAGTTTAAAGATGTTCCAAACAATCATTGGTCGTATAAGGCAATTATGGACTTAGCAAATAAAAACATTGTTGCTGGATATGGAAATGGGATTTTTGGATTTGGTGATGATGTAACTCGTGAGCAAGTTGCAGCCCTTATGTTCCGTCAATTAAAGCCAGCAGTAAAAGAACAGTATAATAATCCGTATAAAGATGTTACTGATCGTTCGACTCAGTTTAAAAAAGAGATTCTTGCTTTAACAGAGATCGGTGTATTCGCTGGAGATGACACAGGGAACTTTAGGCCGAAAGATTCGTTAACTCGCGATGAAATGGCACAAATTTTAACAAAAGGGTTTCAATTGCAAATTAGAGGGGATCATAATTTCCCGGATGTAGATAGAAATGGATGGGCGAATCCTGCGATTACTGCAGTTAAATCAAATTATATTACAGCTGGAACTGGTGATGGTAAATTCGCACCTAGAATGCATGTAAGTCGTGAGCAATATGTTCAGTTCTTATATAACGCGACATTACCACTTGAAGAAAGACCAGGAGCAAGACAAGAACAACCACAACCAGAGGTGAAGCCGGAACAAAAGCCAGAACCAAAACGCTTTGCTAACTGTAAAGAAGCAAATGATGCTGGAGTTTACGATATTACAAGAGATAGTCCGTATTACGGTAAGCATTTAGATCGTGATGGCGATGGAATTGCTTGTGAGAGAAAGAAGAGCGGTAAATAAGAAAAAAGCACTCAGCCTGAGTGCTTTTTTCTTATTCACACATGCTATTTTTTTAGGCGATTCTCATAGAATGGGAGTAACGAAATGAAAGTAGGTGATAAAATGCCAGCTATTGTGGAAGGGGTTATTATTGAGAACTGTAATGGGACAATTAACTTAGGTGATAAATATAACGTACATCCAATTGAAAAAACGAAAGCTTATAATGGATCGGGATCTTCAAATACCGGATTAAATGTGAGGACATTCAGTGGTATTAGTACGGCAGATGTAACGGATAACGATGTGTATGACCAAGTAATTCAATCTACGTTATAATTTTTATATGTAAAATTGCATAAAATGATGTGCTTGCCCTGTGATACAATTTAGTTGTGAGCTGTTAGTGATTCTTCTTTATCATAGTTGTTAGATTAGAAATGTAACATCTTATCGAAAATCATACGTAAAATAAAAAAGACACTTCGCTCGAAGTGTCTTTTTTATTTTAGTGATATCCTTTAGCAGAGTCTTTATGAATTTTATTTTTAAATATGCTGTAGCTCCAAAGCTGATATCCAATAACGATTGGTACCATGACGATTGCAACGAAGAACATAATTTTTAAGTTTAATTGACTACCAGCTGCGTTGTATAACGTTGTACTATAAGCGTCGTTAATACGAGATGGTAACATTCTTGGGAACATACCTGCAAAACCAGTTGTCATAAACATTGCGATTGTTAAGCAAACGAATGTGAATGCAAGGCCGATTTTATGTTTGTACACCATAATAAGTGTGAGTACACTCATTAACATTGCAAGTACTGGAAGAATGAATAGTACAGGATATTCCGTGAAGTTTTGGAATAAATTTGTACGATTTGCAGTTGCGACATAGAAGATAGCTAAAATGATAGCAGCTGCCATTGAAAATGGTCTTGCGATTTTATAAGCACGATCAGATACTTCGCCAGTTGTTTTAATCATAATCCAAAGGGCACCAGATACGACGAATATAGCAGTGAAGAAAAGACCACCTAAAATACCATAATGGTTTAGTAAGCTAAGTAAAGTTCCTTCATAACCATCTTTTCCGATTTGCAGCCCGTAATACAGGTTAGCGAATGTAACACCGAATAAGAAGGCGATTAGGAAACTACCAATTGTAAATGCCCATTTACAAGTTTTTTGCCAAATTGGTGAATCGTCTTTATGCATAAATTCAAGTCCAGCGGCACGAGCAAATAGTGCAAGTAATACTAAAAATAGTGGTGTATATAGGTAGCTAAACATATTTGCATATGTGACTGGGAAGGCAGCAAATGTTGCACCACCAGCTGTAATTAACCATACTTCATTACCACCCCAGAACGGGCCGATAGCTTCTTGTAATTGATTTCGTTCTTGTCGGTCTTTCGCAACGAATGGGAAAATCATTCCGTTACCGAGTGCGTAGCCATCAAGAATGAAGTACACTGTCCAAATTACACCCCATAAACCGAACCAGATAATTGCAAGCATATCATGAGACATGAGCTGTACCTCCTTCAGTAGCAGGTTCTTCTAATGCAGCGGGTCCTTTTTTCGCGAACTTCAGCATTAAGTATACGTCTGCAATTAAGAGTAAAGTGTAGAACAATATTAAACTAATTAATGAGAACCAAATTTGTGGAACTGATATAGGTGACACGGATTCTGCTGTACGCATTAGTTTATAAACTGTCCACGGTTGACGACCTACTTCAGCGACAATCCAGCCAGCATTAATTGCGATATATGGAAGTAAAACAGACCACATTGTAATTTTTAAATAACGTTTTGAGTTTTCTAGTTTTCCTTTTCGGTTTAAATAGAAACCGTACCAAGTTAATGCCATAAAGAACATGCCAAGTGCAACCATTAAGCGGAAGCTATAGTACACGAGGTTAACATTTGGACGTTCATCTTTCGGGATATCTTTTAAACCAACAATTTCGCCATCAAATGAGTTTGTATAGAAGAAGCTTCCTAGTTTCGGAATAGTAAGGAATTCAAAGTTTTTTTCGTTTTTTACATCAGGAATTTGAACAATCGAGAATCCTTGTCCTTTTCCAGTTTCCCAAACAGCTTCCATCGCAGCACCTTTAGCTGGCTGGTATTTAGCTGCTGATACACCAGACTGATGACCCATAAACGGTGTAACAGTTGCAGCGAATAAACCTAACATTAAACCAAACTTAAATGATTTTTTGAAGAATTCAACTTCGTTTTTACGTAATAAATGATAGGCACTAATCGCCATAACGAAGAAAGCACCAACGATATAACAACCAATTACCGTATGGAAGAACATGTTCCACGCATATGGATTTGTAACAAGTGCCCAGAAATCATTTAATTCAGCGCGGCCGTTACGTACGACGTAGCCAACTGGGTTTTGCATAAAGCCGTTTGCTGTAATAATCCAAAGGGCAGAAATATTTGTTCCAAGTGCAACCATCCACATACAGAAAGCACGGAACTTTGGTGAGATTTTGTCTTTACCGAATAACCATATTCCCATGAAAGTAGATTCTAAGAAGAAGGCAACGAGTGCTTCGATTGCGAGAGGTGATCCGAAAATATCTCCCATATATTTGGAGTACTCAGACCAGTTTGTTCCAAATTGGAATTCCATCGTAATTCCGGTTATAATCCCCATTACGAAGTTAATTGTAAATAATTTACCCCAGAAATTTGCCATTTTGCGGTATGTTGGATTCAATGTGCGGGCGTATTGAGTCTCCATACATGCTACTAAAATAACAAGTCCGATTGTCAAAGGTACAAATAAAAAGTGATAAAAAATAGTAATTGCAAATTGAAAACGACTTAGTAACAGAACGTCGGACATAATAAATATTCACTCCTTTTTTACATTATCTACAATCAGTTTATAGTGAAAAAACGTTTAAAGTATGTGAGACTTGTTACAAAGGTGTGTGTATATTTTGAAAGAATTATGTCGATTATCTGAAAATATCCTTTTTTTACTATAAAGCAATATCCTTTTTGAGTTTTTCAAATTTTGGTACACTATATATGTAATGTAAATGAGAGAAAAGAGGGTTCTTTACTATGAAGTCATTAGAAGAGATTTTACAATACAATGAAAAATTTGTTGAAGAGAAAAAATACGAAGAGTATGAAACAGGGAAATTTCCAAACAAAAAGATGGTAATTATCTCTTGTATGGATACTCGTCTTGTTGAATTATTACCGAAAGCAATGAATATGCGTAACGGTGATGTGAAAATTATTAAAGTAGCAGGTGCTGTTATTTCACATCCGTTTGGAAGTATTATGCGTAGTATTTTAGTCGCTGTATATGAGCTTGGAGCTGACGAAGTATGTGTTGTCGGTCATCATGATTGTGGTATGGCAAAAATTCAAGCAAGCAGTACAATTGAAAAAATGAAAGAGCGCGGCGTAACAGAAGAGAAATTAGATACACTTCGTTATTCTGGAATCGATTTAGAAAGATTCTTACAAGGGTTCTCTAGTGTAGAAGAAAGTGTAGAACATAGTGTGTCAATACTTCGCAACCATCCGTTACTTCCGGAAGAAGTACCTGTTCACGGTCTTGTTATAGATCCTGACACAGGAAAATTAGATTTAGTTGTAAATGGTTACGAAAATTAAGAATTTACTTTGTCATCCTTTTTATCTGGGACAGGATCAAATCCTCCTGGATGGAAAGGGTGACATTTTAATATACGCTTACATGTAAGCCAAAATCCTTTGAAGGCACCGTGTTTTTGAAACGCTTCTAATCCATAATGAGAGCAAGTCGGATGAAAGCGGCACGTTGGCGGTGTCATCGGAGAAATGAACTTTTGATAAAAGCGTATAATACCGATAAAAATCTGTTTCATAATAGTCTCCTTTTCAGCATAGTCTTAAAGTATTATAGCACGACAGTACATAATTCTTTACTAATGTCGATTTCCGTTATATCATATTGGATATAACGGAATTAAATTAAAAGCGGGAGAGATGTTGTATGCCATCAGTAGAAAGCTTTGAATTAGACCATACGATTGTAAAGGCGCCTTATGTAAGACATTGCGGAGTCCACAATGTAGGTAGTGACGGTATTGTAAATAAATTTGATATTCGTTTCTGCCAACCGAATAAACAAGCAATGAAACCAGATGTTATTCATACGTTAGAACATTTATTAGCATTTAATTTACGTAAATATATTGATCGTTATCCGCATTTTGATATTATCGATATTTCACCAATGGGTTGCCAAACAGGATATTATCTTGTAGTAAGCGGAACACCTACGGTTCGAGAAATCATTGATTTATTAGAACTAACATTAAAAGATGCGGTTCAAATTACAGAAATTCCAGCTGCAAATGAAACACAATGTGGCCAAGCGAAGCTTCACGACTTAGAAGGAGCACAACGCTTAATGAACTTCTGGCTAAGCCAAGATAAAGATGAACTTGAGAAAGTGTTTGGATAAAGAAAAACTGCCTGTGAAAGGGCAGTTTTTTTATTTTGTTAAGAGAAAACTTGCTCTTCTTTTATGAAAGTATACTAGACACTCCAACATATAAAATAAAGACAGAACCGAGAAAATAAACAAATGCTTTTGCTTTTTGCTGCTCTTTTATTTCATCAATTCCAAAAAGGATAAACATAATACTTAAAAGGATAAATACGAATGGTAAAAGCATAGGGAGGTTTGCAAAGAGGTTAAGTAGAGCGAGAATGAGGGCAATAGTAGCTATTATAATTCGAATGTTTTTTAACATATAATCCTCCTTTAAATAGACAAATTAACGAAGTATTTCTGAGATACCTAGACATAAAACTGCTGCACCGACTAAAAAAGCGAGCGTACTACTTACTTTTTTATGTTCCATCATTTCCTCTATACTTACAATGAAAGCCATACCGCCTAAAAAGATAAACATATAAGGCATAATTCCTCTATTTCCAGCAATAAAACCATAGATTGCTATAGATAAAGCGATAAGTGAAAAAGTAATTCGAACTCCTTTTAGCATAAAGAACCCTCCTTCTATTTTATGTAGGTAATGATGAGAACAATCCAAGAGAATGCTCCAGCAACAATGCAAATAAATCCGGTTCCTGAATCCTTCTTTTTTATTTGCTCAATTGCGATGAGAAACATTAAAGATCCTAATAGAAATTGTGAAAGTGGTAGAAAGTTATTTTGACCTGTATAGAGCCCAATTGTCGATATAATTATCACAGTGAGTGCGATTGCGATGCGAAGTATACGAAGCATACTATGATTTCTCCTTATTATTTTTCGAGTAAGGATTATCTTCGGGCTTATCAACAGAATGTTTATATGCGTAGCCTTTATTAATTGTCATGACGGAGAGTACTAATACGATCAGTACGATTATAATGCCGATAATTAATATTTTGAGCATGAAATCCCTCCTTTTCTTTATTTTACATAATTTTGTAATTGATGAAAACAATAGAAATTAAAAGGATGAAAGAAGGGTGTTACATGGAGAATAAAAAAACATATTATATATCAGTTGGAAATGGTCAAATTTCGCAAGTGAAGACGGCGGATACGTATAATTTTGAAATTTATGCAAATGACGAAGAGATTACGGAGTTAAGAGAGTATTTTGATCAAGCGTATGAAGAGGACTTAGGTTCGTATGTACGCTCCCACGTTCCATTCGTTGAGTATCATCACGATTCGAATAATGATCGATATGATGAGCAACTACAAAAAGCATATAAAATGATTTATGAACTAGGGAATCATGAAACGAAAGAATTAGTCGCACAAATGGGAATAATCAATGGATTGTAATTGGATAATATTATGCAGAAAAGCGAGAATATGCTACAATTTGTGTTAGGAAAAACTTGTAATCATCAATAGGGGAGTAATGGCATGTACAAATTTAAAGATTATTACCACAACACTGTACAATTATCGTTTGAACGTTACCCATTTTCTCCTGAGCCAAAGCATGTTTGGGTTGTATGCCGGTACGGGGATCAATGGTTATTAACGCATCATTTACGCCGTGGTCTTGAATTTCCAGGTGGTAAAGTAGAACTCGGGGAAACACCGGAAGAAGCGGCAGTTCGAGAAGTTCATGAGGAAACCGGCGGCATAGTTTCTGATTTAACTTACTTAGGGCAATACAAAGTATCCGGAAAAGACAAAATAATCATTAAAAACATTTATTTTGCAACAATTAGTGCGGTAGAGCAACATACGCATTACGAAGAAACGAAAGGGTCTGTTTTATTAAAAGACATTCCTGATAATATTAAAACTGATAGAAAATTTAGCTTTATTATGCGCGATGATGTATTAGCGCGTACGATGAAACATATAGAAGAAATCGGCTGTTTTACGAAGTAAAGTGGCCGGTTTCTTTTTTTGCGTTCAAGAATAAATGTAAATATATCTTTATATACATTTGGGTATATTATACAATTTTGTGAGGATATCTTTACTTGTTAGGAGGGGAAAAGATGGATAACAGAAAAGAAACAACAGTTTCTGTTTCAATGGTTAAATTAAATTTCTATTCATTTTTTATAATATTCGCTCTGGCGATTGGAATTAGTTATCTGCATACAATTCTTTCAGGCGGGTTTCAAATTGAAATTACGTTACCGATCATGTTTCTTTTTATTATCGCAATGCTTGTTCTCGTTTGTATTCATGAGGCATTACATTTAATAGGATTTCGCTATATCGGAGGTGTTCCGTGGAGTGAATTAAAATGGGGCGTCAATTGGAAATTGGGTGTGGCATATGCTCATTCTAAAAAAGAAATTACAGTAAAGCAAATGAAGAAAGTATTAATGTTGCCATTTTTACCAACTGGAATTTTACCAATTGTATTGGGATTAGCTATGAATCTGGAGCCACTCTCATTTCTAGGGATTCTACTAACAGCAGGCTGCATTGGTGACATTGCTTTATATCAAAAAGTTTCAAAATTTCCAGATGATGCGCTAGTGATAGATCATCCGAGTAAACCGCAGTTTACAGTTTATGAGTAAAGCAGTCCAAAGAACCTCTCTTCCGTAGAGTGGTTCTTTGGACTGCTTTATGTTTTTTTTATTTCCACCTCTAAAAACGAAAGCACCTCTAATAAATCATCCACGACACGTGAATGTTCAAAGTCACCCCAAAATGAATCTCTCTTCCAAACGCCAAGAATCCCTACTTGTTCAGAACCAAGCACATCATTTTCTGGATGGTCCCCAACGTAAAGGCATTCTTCTGCTTTTACGTTTAGCTTTTGTAAAGCCCGTTCGAAAATCTCAGGGTGAAGCTTTTTAATTCCTTCTGCTTCTGAAATGAAAATTGTGTTTGTATACGTATGTATGTTTAGTGCTCGAAGGTTGTTCATTTGAAAATCAGTAAAGCCGTTTGTAATAATACCAATTTTAATGTTTCGCTGTTTTAATTGTTGAAGTAGTTCATGCATGTTTTGGAAAGGAATACAATGATGTTGGAAGTTTGTAATGTAGTCGTGCAGCAGTTGCTCTTGCGTTAAAGTGGTAATGTTGTATTCGCAAAGGAGAGTGGAATATACCTTATCTTTCCACGTGTAACCATTACTGTCGAGTTCGAGAAAACGAGAGCAATACTCGAATTTTTCTATGTTTATCAAATGAAAGGCGAAGCGATTATATTGATCACGAATAAATTGCTCTAAAGATTGACGACGATCTAATAGTGTTCCATCTAAGTCAAATAAGACTGCTCGAATCATGGGAAACCTCCATACAGTTTTTATAATTAATTATCGCATATTCGTTAAAAAATGATTATGATATTTTTGTAGAATGGAATAATGGAGGGGCGTATGAAGAAACTGTATGGCAAGTTAATGTGTTTTATGATTTCAACGGGCTTAGTAGCTGGATGTGATATGTCGGAGCAAACTTCGAAAAGAGAGAAAAAAGATATGTGCGAAACGACAGAAGAATGCACACAAATAGGTGATAAAACACTTCAAAAAATATATAAAAAGATAGATGGGCTTTCAGAAATTGAAGTACTAGAGGATTATGATTTAGAAGGACATTCAAGTAACGATATGAAAGAAGCAGAAATGAAAAAAAAGGATGATGAAAATTATTTCTTTTTAGCTTCTTATTATATCGATGGTGATGAAATTGTAGATCCTTATTTCGATAAACTAGATCGCAAACGATTGAATAAGGCTTTTGCGGAGGATAAGGACGCGAAAGAAGAAGTATTAAAGCAACGTCAAGATAGGGATTATCATGAATCGTTATGGGAGATGTATAGCACGCTTATTCCTGCTAAGTATCGCACTGACATAAAAGAGTTTGATATGGTAACAGATGGATACGATGGAATTGTGGCTCATGTTATGCCGAGTATGGAGTATCCGAAAGAGTGGACCATTAGTTTAGATACGCTTGATTCTGCAGTAAATATCGATCAAGTGATGAAAACATTAATACATGAGACGGCTCACGTATTGACGCTGGGACATAAACAAATACCAGTAAATGAAAAGTACTTAAAGGCTTTTGAAGAAGATAAAGATATTTCATCATACCAAAATAAATGTAAATCTCTTTTCTTACAAGAAGGATGTGCGAAGGAGAGCTCTTATATAAATCAATTTTATAATTCTTTCTGGAAACCAATTAACCAGGAGTGGACAGAAAAGAAAGTGGAAGAAAGCGAAGAAGCTCAAATTGAATTTTTTAAGGAAAAGCATGGTGAGTTTGTTTCACTGTATGGGACGACGAATGTAGCAGAGGATATTGCGGATACATTTACAGCGTTTATTTTACAAGATTCAAAAAAGGTGAAAGAAGGAACAGAATTAAAATATAAAAAAATTGCTTTCTTCTATCAATTCCCCGAGCTTGTAAAAATGAGAGCGGAAGTGTTAGCGGGATTATATGATGTTTCGAAAACGATAGAACAACCAAGTGGACACTAATGCGAATTATGTGTTCGATATATTTTAGCCAAGGGAAAACGTGAAGAATTGTAGTTCTTTGCGTTTCTTTATGTTGATAAAATTGAAAATTCTGTCTTTTTTAAAAAAAGAAGAAGGAACTGAATCATTAAAATAGAATTAGTATAAAAACGTCACAAATTAGACACAATTATAATGCGCATAGTATAGGGGCTATAAGTTTACTCTCGAGGAGGTAATGAAACGTATGAAAACGATTCTTGCTGTTGCTGGTCTCATTTGGGTAATGTCTCACGGTTTTCCGATTTTTGAAGGGGAGCAAATTCGTAGTGCATTAAATAAAGAGTTTAATGATTATCATATTATTGATCGAAAAGATAATGTCGTTACGGTGCGTGTGAAAGATTGTTTCCATACAGTTACGGTTGCTAATGGGAATATTGCAGATGATTCGAAAATATGTGATAAAAGGTAGAAGAAAGAAGCTGACTCTAGCGTATCGCTCTAAGTCAGCTTTTTTTTCGTTTTCCAATAAGGAGTTTTTCAAATGCCTCGACAAATACATACATAAGAGTTGCGAGGACGCAAGTGAGCAATACACTGAGCAAGACGATTGTGAAGTTAAAGACTTGGAATCCGTAGCTAATTAAATAGCCAAGTCCTTGTTTAGAAACGAGGAGTTCCCCGAAAATAACACCGACCCATGATAAGCCAACATTCACTTTTAACGTTGAAATAATTGCAGGGAAAGATGAAGGGAGAATAACGTGCTTATAGCATTGCCATTTATTTGCGCCGAATGTGTCCATGACCTTAATATAGTTGGAATCGACTTCTTGAAATGCGCTGTAAATAACGAGAATGGTAATGATGATAGAGATGATTACCCCCATTGCGATAGAGGATGAAATATTTGGACCGAAAATAACAATGATGATTGGACCGAGTGCAACTTTTGGCATTGCATTTAGGACGACGAGATAAGGATCAAGTACGCGGGCCAAAAGTGGCATCCACCAAAGGAGAGTAGCAATAATAGCTCCAAGTACAGTTCCGAGAATGAAGCCTACTCCTGTTTCAAGTAATGTCGTCCATATGTGGGCCCAAAGTGAACCGTCAATCCATTTCGTTAAAAAGAGATCCCAAATACTTGAAGGAGAACTAAAGAGTAAAGGATCAATCCATTCTTTTTTACTAGCTATTTCCCATAGTGCAAAGAAAAGAACAAGAAGTACAAGCTGTAAAGAGCGAGCTAACCATGCATGTTGTCTTTCTTTTTTTCGAAACTGTTCATGTAGTTGTTTTATATTATCCAAGTCGTTCCAGCTCCTTCCATATTTCTTGGAAGAGGGATGGGAAGTCATGGTGGTGGCGTGCTTCTAACGGCGATAAGGAACGAATACTTTCTGGGACGATGAATGTTTTTGCGATTTTTCCAGGGTTCGCCTGCAGTAAATAAATACGATCACTCATCGCAATTGCTTCTTCAATATCATGTGTCACAAGTAGGGATGTTTTCTTATAGTTACGTAGTAATGTGAAGACGAGATCTTCTAGTTTTAATTTTGTTTGATAATCAAGAGCGGAAAATGGTTCATCTAACAATAAAATTTTTGGGTCGGTCGCTAATGTTCGAACGAGTGCAGCACGTTGGCGCATACCACCGGATAGTTCACGAGGGTATTGCTGTTCTATATCATATAGGCCGACTTGTTTTAAAAGCTTTAATGTATGTTCTTTCGTATTTTCATCATAAACCTTCCGAATATGAAGTCCGAGCATAATATTTTCTTCAATTGTTTTCCACGGAAACAAGTAATCTTGCTGGAGCATATAGCCCATAGAGGGGGTCTTACTTGTAATCGGTTCACCATCTAAAAATACGATACCTTCAATTGGATCAAGTAGACCTGCGATGATGGAGAGGAGCGTTGTTTTTCCGCAACCACTTGGACCAAGGATTGAAATAAATTCGCCTTCGTCTACTTGCAAACTCATATCTTCAAGAATAAGTTTGGCATTTTCTTTTGCAAAAAAGCAGTGAGAAACGTTACGTATTTGTAAAAAGCTCATACACTTCGCCTCTATTTCTTAATAACGCTTTCGGCAATTTTTGTATTGACGAGCGCTTCATGTGGAACTTCTTTTTGTAATTCACCAGATTCTTTCATAATCGTTTGGAGTTGTTTCCATTCTGCATCATCTAATAATGGATTGGTCGCATAAGAATGTTGTTTTTTGTAGCGCTCAATTACTTTTACTGAAATGTCTTTTGAAGTGTCTTTAAATAGTGGTGAAACGGCATCGGCAATCTCTTCTGGACTATGTGTATCAACCCATTGCTGCGCTTTATATAGTGCGCGCGTGAATTTTTCTGCAGCAGCTTTATCTTTCTTTAAGAAACTTTCTTTTGCCATAAACGTTGTATAAGGGACAGTACCAGATTCAGCTCCGAAAGACGCGACGATATAACCTTTTCCTTCTTTTTCAAGTATACTTGCAGTCGGTTCAAAGAGCTGTACAAATTCTCCCGTACCAGATGCAAAGGCATTTGCAATATTAGCAAACTCGATATTTTGAATTAAGTTCGTATCTTTGCGAGGGTCAATGCCATTTTTCTTTAAAACGTATTCACCAACCATTTGCGGCATGCCGCCTTTACGCTGTCCTAAAAACGTAACGCCTTTTACATCGTTCCAATTAAAAGAGTCTAATTTTTTACGGGAAACTAAAAATGTACCATCTGTTTGTGTAAGCTGCGCAAAATTAATGACAGGATCTTTTGCTCCTTGTTGATGAACATAAATAGACGTTTCTGAACCAACGAGAGCAATATCAATTCCGCCAGATAAAAGGGTGGTCATCGTTTTATCTCCGCCAGCTGTTGTTTGTAAGTCAATATTTAAGCCTTCATCTTTAAAAAATCCTTTTTCAATTCCAACATATAATGGTGCGTAGAAAAGAGAGTGTGTAACTTCGCCAACGCGAATTTTTTGAGCTTGTTCTTTCGTACTTTCCTTTGTACTACTACAAGCAGCGAATGTGAAAATAGCTAGTAACATGATGCAAAAAACGGTTATTAATTTTTTCACTATATGACACCTCCTAGAAGTCAATCTACAAGCATAATATGTAGGTAAGTGCCCATATGTGAGTATAGATAGCAGGAATTTTTCGGGTAATAAAGAAGTACAAATATAAGGGGTGATAAAATGGATTACGAATACGATGATAGCGTACATTTACATCTTGATTATTTCGGAACTGAATGTGATATGGAATCGATTGCTTATAAGAGGAAGCATGAAGACGTGTGGGATGTGTATTTTAATTTTGGAGTATACGGTCTTCAGAAAGAGGAGATAGAGACAGGTCGGTTTATGGACGAATATGCTGGTTATTACGTTTTTTCTGTACATGCTCGTGATTTGAGCTGGGAGTTTGGAAGTGCTCAGTTTGAGGAATGGGTTTTGAAGAACCATATAGTAGAAAGAACGCTTCAAAAATAGGGAGGAATTTTGTGTTTGAATTTCTCATCTTATTGCTTATTTGTGTAATTGGAATTTACATCATGCAAGTGCTCACTTACCGATTCGCAAAGAAAAATATTCATAAATATAAGGAAATGAAATGGATTCATATGTGGCTAGACATGACTATGAAAAAGGGTCCGAGATTAGATTTGTTTGATTTTGTACTTATAGTAATCGTAAGTATCATATGGAAAATATGGATGCTTCCTCTTGTATAGTAAACATGCTAATCATCGTATCCTAATAAATAACGAAAAGAACCTGTCATATGACAGGTTCTTTTCTATTTGTAGCATGTAGTGTTACATGGAAAATCCAATGTATACGACAAATTACGACAAAGGGGTTTATACATATTTGTTATTCTATTAAAGGTCATTATTTGTAATGTATATATAGGAGGATTTTTTAATGTTAAAAAAATTATTATTATTTTTACTTACGGGCTTATGTGTAGTTGTTTTAACAGCTTGTAAAGATGAAGAGGAAAAGCTGAAGGCAGCGGAAGAACAGAAAATAGATGAGAAGAAAGTTGAAGAAGATAAGAAGGTAGAAGAGCAGCAAAAAGTAGAGGAAGAAAAACGTAAGCAAGAAGAGCAACAAAAAGTAGAAGAAGAAAAACGTAAGCAAGAAGAGCAACAAAAAGTAGAAGAAGAAAAACGTAAGCAAGAAGAGCAACAAAGAGTAGAAGAAGAAAAACGTAAGCAAGAAGAGCAACAAAGAGTAGAGCAAGAAAAACGTAAGCAAGAAGAGCAACAAAGAGTAGAGCAAGAAAAACGTAAGCAAGAAGAGCAACAGAAGATTCAGCAACAGCAGTCTGCACAACAAGAGAGAACACAAAAACAAGAAAAAACAACAGAAGCAACAGGTGGGAAACCGACAAGATCACAAATTTCGGTTGGTTCACATGTAGTTATTCAATTAGGTAAAGATTATAGTAAAACAGTGAGTGGTGTTGTGAAAGATATTTTAACAAACACGGAAACACATACGTACGGAATTAAGGTTCGATTACAAGATGGACAAATTGGCCGTGTTCAAAGTGTTGGATAAATAAAAAAGAGGTCGTCCATCTTTGGACGACCTCTTTTTTATTATGCTTGGTTAGTGCGGAAAAATGGAAGCTTCTGCACAGCGTAAACTAACCCATATGCAAGAATTAAGCACATAAGAGGGTTAATGAAAAATCCGTAGCGATTAATCGCTAAGAATAAGTTTGAGAAGATGATGTAAATAACAGAACTTGCTACTAGCATCATAACGCGCTTATGCTTAAATGAATTTAGCATGAAACAGAAACTGCTCAAGAATGTGCCTATGATGAAGACTCTATGACACATTTGCATAAATTTATGAATATGGTATTGGTCTACAGCAGGAGCTGTTTTGAATAATTCAATTGTTTTACCAACAGTGAACCAAGAGAACCAATATGTGAAGTCCGTTTTAAATCCATTTTTGATTAAATCTTTTGCGTATGCATTTTTATCATCTAAGCCCTGGGCTTTCATTTGGTTAACTACATTTTCATAGCCAATTTTGTTAAATGGATCTGCACCGGCAATTAATGGGTCCGCACCTTGGGTTGAGAATAAGATAAATTGATTGAACGCTAAATAGTTACGAACAACCCAGGCACCGATAATAAAGAATGGGCCAATGATCCATAATAATCCAATTCGAATTGAGTCTTTAAATCCATATGTGAACAAGACGACAAGAACAGGAATGAGCATCATTGGAGCTGGATTTGGGCGGAACATAAGTAAAATGGAAACGACAATTCCAAACCATATATGGAATTTTGCTTTATTGTATTTCCATGCGAGAACAAATACATACACGCTTAACGATAATAAGAATATTGAAGGAACTTCTGTTAGTAATGTACGGAAGTATGTATAGTTACTCGGATACATAGCATATAAAATACTTGCGACAATTCCATAAATATTCTTTTCAAATAACTCTTTCCCTATTAAGAATACTAATAACACTGTGCCGAGGTTCAGTATCATATTAATAACAGTTGCCACGTAATAGTAAGGAAGTGATGTAACATCAGAAATAATCATAGCGCCAGCTAATAATAGCGGCTGACCTGGTGTGATGTATGCATTTTTTCCAGGAACTTCACTAGGCTCCAAATAAACATATCCGAAGACACCGTGTTTTAGTAACTGTTCAGCTGTTAACGAATAGTTGAACGCATCATTTGCACCATATGTTACTTTGACTACCTCTCCATTTAATCCTGGTTGTTTTACTAGACAAAAAACGTGCAACAGGAAAGAAAGCGCCAAAATTACATATACCGCTTTAGGCAAATTTTTAAACTTATTTAACAAAAATGAGCAGCTCCTTTTTTATTAATTCTTTCTTATTTTCATGATAAAACCCTAATAGCATTAAGGTTTTCCAAAACATAGTTATTATATCATAAAGTGGAATGAAGGAATTTAGTTTTTTAAGAATGGATAGTTGGTATTCCAAAATTAAACTGTTGATTAAGGGAGAATTAAGAAACTACAGTTATAGTAGAATCCAGTGTGAAGACGAAATGCATGAAGTATGTTATCTTAATAGAAACTGTTTTTACGGTGCGGGGTGAAATTAATAAACAGAAAAGAGGGAATGAATTGAGGTGTGATTTTTCATTTCATCAGCCAAGAAGAAGTATATTAATTTCAGCGATGTTAAGTGGCCTAGTAACCCTATATGTAATACCCACACTTTTCTTGATTTTAAAATATTTTAGTTTAGATACGATGAAAGATATGTTAAATCAAAAAATTGTCTTAAGTATAATGACAATTTTGATGTGGATTGTACTATTGTATGTTGCGCATTTGAATAAAGATATTGTTAATAAATTCAAACGGATTATTAGGATTTATATTAGAATGTTTTTAGTAGCGCATGTGGTTACTTTGCTTTTTATTTTCACGCAAAATAATATGAATCTCGTAAATACACTGAATTGGATTTACAATTATAATGCACAGTTTATATTTAGTTTAATTGTAATTTATGCGATATATGTTTTGGTGTATAACGTGCTTGGGAAAGTTTTTTTGAGTACTATTTTGACAAGCATTTTGCTAATCATTTTGGCTATTGTAAATCACTTCAAAATTGTTTTTAGGGGAGACCCACTATATCCTTCTGATTTTACACAGATTGGACATATGCAATCTGTTATACCAATGGTGATGGATTATTTTAGTTGGGGTTATATTCTTCTCGTTATTGTAAGTGTTGTTGTCTGTATTTTGGCGGGTATGTATGTGAGGAAGTATATTCAAAATGTAAAAGTTCATGCAGGCGTACGAGTTCTATTTATAATAGGATCCGTTTTTATTTTATATGTGTATGGTAATTTTACGAATACGTTTATGAATAAATGGTTTCAAAAGTCAGGTATAGAGTTCGTTTTGTGGAATCAAAATGAAAATTATGCTTCAAATGGTTTTGTGCTAGGATTTATAAGTAATTTAGATACGACAGTCATTGAAAAGCCGAAAGATTATTCAAAAGAAAATATGCTTCAAATAGCAAACCATATAAAGAAACAATATAGTAGCAATATAGGGGCGCAGAAGCAAAAAGAGAAACCGAATATTATTTTTGTAATGAGTGAATCGTTTTGGGATCCAACGAAGTTAACGAACCTGTCCTTTAGTGAAGATCCTTTACCTAATTTGCATCATTATATAGAAAGTTTTCCTGGTGGACAAACTATTTCTCCTGCATTTGGAGGAAATACTGCGAACGTTGAATTTGAGGTATTAACGAGTTATTCAATGAGTTTGTTAAAACCAGGATCTATACCGTATCAGCAAGTTGTTACAAATAAGAAAGAAATTCCATCAATTCCTCGAGCTTTGAAAAAAGAAGGGTATTATACAAGTGCAATTCATTCGTTCGGTCGCTCATTCTTTAAAAGGGATGATGTATATAAAGTGTTAGGGTTTGATAAGTTTAATGCACAAGATACGATGGAAAATGTAGAAGTTGATGGAGATTATATTAGCGATTTATCTATGAGTAAAGAGATAATAGCTGAATTAGAGAAGCAAAAGAAACCTACGTTTGTTCATGCAGTTACGATGCAAAATCATTTTCCATTTACAGAAGGAAGATTTGGTGAAAATCAAATAGAGATTAGTGGATTAGAAAATGAAGAGTCGAAGGCTGAATTAGAGACTTATACAGAAGGGTTAAGACGTTCAGATGAAGCTCTTCAATATTTAATAGAGGAGCTAGATAATTTAGATAGACCTACATTATTAGTATTCTTTGGGGACCATCTCCCATCACTAGGAACAAATAAATCTCTTTATAAAGAGACTGGTTATATAACAAATGAAAAAACGCCAAGTGAACGATTAGCGATGGCGCAAACGCCGTTATTAATGTATGCAAATTTTGATATGCCAAATGACAATTTAGGTTTAGTAAGTCCAATCTATTTTTCAAATCTTGTCTTTGATTATGTTGGATTAAATAAGGTACCGTTCTATCAATTTTTATCGAAGTTATATGGAGAAATTCCCGTACTTCGTGATGAATTGAAGATAGGAAAAGACGGAGAAGCAATAAAAAGTTTAACAGAAAAACAAAAAGAAATGTTAAAGCAATATGAGTTTATTCAATATGACTTACTCATCGGAAAGCAATATAGTAAGGATATATTATTTAAATAGGCGACAAAAAAGAACTTGTATACGATACAAGTTCTTTTTTCATAGTATTTAACGGGATAACCAGACAAGCTAGGTTTAGGGAGTATTACTTGTACATTTAGTATAAATTAAAATAGAGTCGTTTTAATAATTGATTTGTGAGAAGTGTGTGAATTTTTCATCTAGTATATAATTGGGCAATTTGTTTAATTTTAATAGAATCAGTTCCAGATTTGTTATTAATTTTTAGTTTGCAATTATTTGTTGTATGGATTTATAAACAGACAGGATTTCGAGTTGTTAGTATTTATGCGTTTAACGATGAGCGTGTTTATTTTTTATCTATTCTTTGTATGACAATTGTTCCAACTCTTCATTTTTTCCACATTATCGTTTTATTTTTAATGGAAGAGAAGAATAAGTCATATGTGGAATTTGCTCGTGCAAAAGGTAGTTAAGAAAAAAGAATTTGCCGTAAGGGCAAATTCTTTTTTTACTGTAAAGGAACTATGAATTTAAAAATTTTATTAGTCCCTTATTTAATTCATCCGCTTGATCGATTGGAGAGCCGTGGCCACTATTTGTAAGAGGATATAGTTCAGAGTTTTTAATTCGCTCTTTTGTTAGCTCAGCACTTTTATAAGGGATGAGTTGGTCGTGCACGCCGTGGAATATTTTTGTTGTGACATTAATTTTACTTAAGTCCTTCGTTACGTCTTCGTTTGCAGCAGCTTGCAAAATTTTGATGAGAGCATAAGAAGCGGACTGCATACCAAGATAAGAAAACCATTCTAACGTGGCAGCTCCTAAGTTTCTATTAAAAAATGATAAAGATACATCACTTAGAAACTTAGGTAAATTTACATAAATTTGAGCAATCAGAGCATCTGCTTGTTCTTTCGGTACGCCGTAAGGGGATTCTTGGTTTTTCACGAAAGAAGGAGAGACAGCATCCACTAATGCAAGTTTGGAAATACGACGTCCATTATATCGTGACATATACCGAATAGAGAGAGCGCCACCGACTGAGAAGCCGACTAACGTAGCATTTTCTATTTGAAGTGCATCTAATACAATTGCGATATCATCAGCTAAACGATCATAAGTGTAACCAGTCCATGGTTTATCAGACTGTCCGTTTCCTCGTATATCCATGGCGATGCAGCGGAAACCATGTTGTGGTAAGATATTAAATTGATATTGGTACATTTGATGATTTAAAGGCCAGCCATGAACGAAGAAGACAGGTTTACTTCCAGGGCCTGGGTTAATATCCTCAACAAAAATGTGTACATCTTTTTCCACTGTAACGAACATGATGTATCCTCCTCATGCATTTTAGTAGGCTCTCTCCCAAAATCGCTGTTTTGTCATTGCCTGAATAAATTCATTCGCAAGTAAGGTAGGATTTTGTTCTGTTATAACGCCAGGTTTTCCTTCGATGTTTAAAGATTGAACAATAGTAGTTCCATTTTGGAAAGCTCCAATTGGTTTAAAGTGATTATACGATTCTACGACGAATGAACTTGCCTTGTTAAGAAAATGATCATTAATATTTCCGCCAATAAGAAGTAGCCCATCATAAAGAAGTGGTGATCCTGTTAAGAAAGTATCATTCACTTCCCACTGTCCATTTTGAGAGCCTTGCACAAAACCTAATCGTTCGGAAATAATAACGGGCTGAAGACCGGCTTGTTTGAATTGATTTATAATATATTGTGCGTTTTGACCGTCATATCCGTTTGCGACAATGACGCCTACTCGTAATGTATTTGGGCTGAATGTTGTATGTTCCATACTTAGTGCTGGTGAGGATTTTGTAACATTTGATTCTTGAACATTTGGCACTGTTGCCCCGACTGCTTCAGCTACTAAAGTAGCTAATTCTGTACTTATATGACCAATCATACCTACGACTTGTTGGCGAACTGATTTACTTTTTACTTTTCCTAATTCAAAGGAAAAGGCCTGCATAATATGGATTTTTTCGACGTGGCTCATACTATTCCAAAATAAACGGGCTTGTGAGAAATGGTCTTTAAAACTAGCGGCTGTCTCTCTTGTTTTATGTCCAGAAACAGTAGAAGGATATGTAACGAAACCGCCTTTCGTACCAGGTACAGTAAAGGGAGAGTTATTAGCTAAAGAGTTATTATGGTAAGCGACTTTTCCTTTATCAATTATATATTTAGACGCACCATCTCTTTGATTGTTATGAAAAGGACATACCGGACGATTAATCGGTAACTCTTGATAGTTTGTACCGACGCGGGCTAATTGTGTATCTGTATAAGAAAAGAGTCTACCTTGTAAGAGAGGATCATTTGTAAAATCGATACCGCGGACGATGCTTCCAGGGTGCAATGCGACTTGTTCTGTTTCCGCAAATACGTTATCAACGTTTCGGTTTAACGTCATTTTTCCGATGATCTTAACAGGGAAGTCTTCTTCCGGCCAAATTTTTGTTGCATCTAATATATCGAAATCGTATTTAAATTCATCCTCTTCTTCTAAAATTTGAACGCCAAGTTCGTACTCAGGGTAGTTTCCGGCATTAATATTTTCCCATAAATCACGGCGATGATAATCTGGATCAGCGCCGCCTAGTTTTTGAGCTTCATCCCAAATTAACGAGTGAACGCCAAGCTTTGGCTTCCAGTGGAATTTTACGAATCGTGACTTCCCATGTTTATTAACTAAACGAAATGTATGAACGCCGAACCCTTGCATCATTCGAAAACTTCTCGGAATTGCGCGATCCGACATAATCCACATCATCATCGCAGCTGATTCTTGATTATTGGCGATAAAGTCCCAAAAAGTATCGTGTGCTGTTTGTCCTTGGGGAATCTCATTATGTGGCTCTGGTTTAAGAGCATGAATAAGATCCGGAAATTTAATACCATCTTGAATGAAGAAAATCGGAATGTTATTACCCACTAAATCGAAATTTCCTTCCTCTGTATAAAGCTTAACAGCGAATCCTCGTACATCTCGGTTCGTTTCATTTGCACCTTTTGATCCAGCAACTTCAGAAAAACGAATAAAAATAGGTGTCTTTTTAGATGGGTCTTGTAAAAAATGAGCCATTGTTAAGTCTTCTAAAGAATCATATAGCTCAAAAACACCATGTGCTCCGTAACCGCGGGCATGAACGACTCTTTCAGGAATTCGTTCACGGTCAAAATGAGCGAGTTTTTCTCGCATCAGGAAATCTTTTAAAAGTGTAGGACCACGATCGCCGGCGGTTAAAGAGTTTTCATCATTTGAAATTTTGACACCCGTATTCGTTGTCATCTCTTTTCCTTCATTGTTTTTCGTAAAGGATTGTAACTGTTCTATCTTCTTATTTTCACGACCGTCCATATAAAGCACCTCCCATATTATACGTATTATTGTTCATGGTTTTTATGCTTACATATGGTGTGGGGAAGTATATTATCTATGGATTGATTTTCCTCATTTGTTCAATTTATCTTTGTTTGTCTATGAAAATCATTTATTATAATAAATGGTATTCTTTTGAAGGGGTGTTGAAGTGGAAGAGAGTTTTCTATCAGCTAAAGAAGAAAAGAAAAACGCTAAGATTTTCTTATGGGTAATACATGTTATTTTAATTGTATACGAGGTTGCATACGCGATTATATTAGAAGATACAATGCCTTTAGCAAATTGGCATAAAGGGATATGGAAGCTTGCATATATTATGGCTATATTAGGTATTAGTGTTTACTTATTTGAGAGAGAAAAAGCATATTTAGTTAAATATACATATTTATTTGCATACATGATCGCAGAGACTTTTAATATTGGATGGTATGCTTTTCATAATACAATAGCATTTGATGAAGGGAATGTAATTGAATATATTTTCATTTTCTTCGTACCGATCTTTTTGAGTAAAAGATATTTATTTGTCTTAGCGCCATTCCTTATAGGGAAATATATGATATACCTATTTGTATTTGGAGAACTTAACCTGTTTATGTCTCTTGTTATAAATATGGTGTTACTTTTCGTGTCATTTATTATTTTAAATCGATTTTTACAATATCTTTCAGCAGTAAAGGGACGTATTGCAGAGGCAAGTCAGTCACAAAGATTGGCGGTTATCGGAAAAATGGCAGCGACAGTCGGACATGAAATTAAAAACCCACTTGCTTCATTAAAAGGGTTTACGCAATTACAAAAAGAGAAACACGAAAAAGATGCAACATATGAACAAATGATTCTCGAAATTGAAAATATGAATAATATGATTAGTGAATTAATGGAGGTTGCTACATGTAAACCTTCTGTTTATGAAAAACACATTGTAAGTGATGTTTTAGTACAAGCGGTAGAAAACATGCGCGGAAAAATGAACGAGTTAAATATAAATTGCACCTTTAATGAAGAGCAAAATAGAAGTGAAATTGAATGTGATAAACGCAAATTAAAAGGAGTATTTTTGTATGTTATTAAAAATGCTTTAGAGGCAATGGAACATGGCGGAACATTAAAAATACAAGTTGAAAATAAAAAAAGAGATTATGTAATAGTAAGTATAGTAGATAGTGGTTTTGGGATAAAAAAGGATAATTTAGGACGAGTTAAGGATGCTTTTTATACAACGAAGCAAGATAGAATTGGATTAGGTCTTACGGTAGCAGAGCGAATTGTGACAGATCATCTTGGAGAATTACACATTTCTAGTGAAGTAAAGAAAGGAACGAGAGTAGAAATACTGCTCCCGAAAAAATGTGAGCGCAATGTGACACAAGATTAAGAGGTGTTGTTAAAGGAGTTATCATATGGAAAAAGGCAATATATTTGAAAAAGAAGAGATAAAGGCATTAATAATATTTTTAAGCTTATTCTTCGTTATATTTTTTGCGTATGATTTTGCTGAAAAAGCTATTGTCCTTTTATCAGATAAAAATCAAAAACTAGCAGATGCTTTTGGAGAAGGATTAGGTTTATGGCTATATAGTTTGATGGTTGGATTATTCTTTATAGGACTTTATTTTATGAAATGGAAAAAGCCGTATATTGTGAAGTATATTATTTTAATTGGCTATAATATATTGGATTTTATTAATAACTTCATTATTTATTACGGAAGTGATGCGGAATTTGATGGCGGGAATATAGTAGAAGGATTCTTTATTTTATTTGCACCGATATTTGTGAATAAGAGGTACTTTTGGTTAGTTGCCGGAACTATTGTTGGAAAATATGCACTTATGGGATTCGTTGTTCAATCCTTTATTGTTCTTATCCCAATAGCATTATATAGCGTGTTTGTTATTATATGTTGGATTATATTTTTAAGATTCCAATCTTACGTTCGTACACTTGAAATGATGGATAAAGAAATACGAAATGTAGAGAAATTAGCAATGGTTGGAAAAATGGCGACAGTAATTGGCGATAAGATTAGAAGACCGTTAGAAAAATTGAAAAAACTTGTGAATAAGCAAGCGAAAAAATATCCAGAAGATAAAATTTATAGTGAAATTATGAGACAGGAAGTAGAGCGAATTCATACAATTGCTACAGAACTAAATGGGTTTGAGAAATCTAAATCGGTAGAATCCGAAACGCATAATATTAAAGAAATCATCTCTTATGTTATCAGGGTTATGGAAAAGCCAGCTTTAGAACAAGGGATAAAAATGCATGCTATTTATAGTAAAGATATACCATCAATTACATGTGAGGAAAAACGATTGAAACAAGTATTTTTTAATTTAATAAAAAATGCGATTGAAGCAATGTTAGTTGGCGGAACTATTACTGTAAAAGTTATAGTGGAAGATGTGATCATTGTTCAAATTATAGATGAGGGATGCGGCATTCCGAAAGATAAAATTCCGAAGCTAAATGAAGCTTTTTACACAACGAAAGAAACTGGAACAGGCTTAGGATTAGTAGTTACGGAAAAAATTATTAAAGATCACCACGGTAAATTGAACTTTGAAAGTGAAGTTGGAGTTGGAACGACTGTTGAGATTATGTTGCCGATTTAATTATAGTGGGATATTTTAAAAAGGGGAAATCACTTTCTTGAGAGTGATTCCCTTTTTCATTGTAGAGGGGATGTTTACAACATTGACAAATTGTACAAATTCATAATCCAAAATATGGGTGTTTTAAAGCGAGAGTATATAATGAATTTGTCTGTTATTTGTTTTCATTTATTTGTAATTTTTTTGCCTCGGTAGCGGGGTTTTTGTGAAATGAACGATTTGTAAGTGTGGGCTATATATCAGTGATTAGAAAAATAGAATATACAGCACTTGCCGTAATCCCGGGGTTAATATAAAGAGATATCGCATCCCCCCTCGAAACAGGGTTTCCGGTTGTAATACTAGTCCAAGTTACAGTGGCAGGTCCAGGTGCTGGAGTAGGGTTATACACTTGAGGTTGTCTAGAGCCAATATCCGTGGGTTTAATTGAAAATGTCGTAGTCCCCGTAATTTTATCTGTAGTAGTTAAAGTAATAGTAGATAGGATGTAACTAGAGGTAGGAGCAGAGAGGTTTGTTGGGACATCCTTGCAAATATCAATCGTATAAACAGCAGCGGGTAAGTTATTAACATTTATAGATGCCGCAAATCCAACTATATTTCCAGCTCCAGCAGTTACGTATGGAATAACGTTAGAATCAATTCCCGGAGAGCCTGCTATACGTTGAAACCCAGCATTCGTCCCTTGAAAAACAATACTTTTCGCTGATGAACTACCAGCAGTTCCAGTAGTTCCGGTTGCTCCGGTAGAACCAGTAGATCCGGTAGGACCACCTTCTACCAATACGATATAATCTTGAGACACATTCGGAAATCCTTGAGGTGCATCTTTTTTTACAACATAGCCGCTACTCGTGTAAGTGACAACTTGTCCCTTTTTATAGTTAGGAGCGGCTGCTAGACTAAAAGCGGTAGTACTTTGCAAACCGGCCCCTGCATTGCCAGTAGGTCCAGTAGCACCAGTAGCGCCGATAGAACCGCTGTTGCGTCTACCGTCACAACTAAAGCAATTGCGTTGGTACATATATTATCTCCTTTCTATATTTTTGAAAATCTAGTTTTAAAAGTAGAACTACTATATATATTGTAGATTCTATATTTTTGTGTGGTCGATCGTATTGTGTATATAGATTTTAAAAATAGGGGAGGTGTTATTAGTTTTATAACCACCAGGTCTCCTGCGGAATCAAAGTAACATCTACATCAAAATTCTCTTTAAACCAATCATACATCAATGTCTCTTTCACTAAATATTCAGAGGCAGAGTGTGACACACCGATGAGTGACATATTTGTTTCTTTCGCATAATCCATAATGAGTGAGTATTTATGCCTACCATAATCATTGTCGATATGGCAATGGATTTCTCCTGTAATAAATGATTAAGTTATTGTTCTATTTCTTTTAAGGCTGGCATGTTTGGTAATCCTCCTTAAGATAGTTCTTACTTTGTTAGTTGTTTTTGTTTTTTTATGGAAAAATAAGAAGCGGATAGGAAACAAATAAAACCTAGAATCCAGCCAATAGAAGGAGAATAGGGAAGTATATGTTGTAATACCATTCCGCTAGAAATAAAAAAGCTACCTAATAGACCTAAGAAAATGAGATATCGTTGTAGTTTGAATATCAGTGATACAACTTCCTTTATCACGCATTAACTGCCCGTAAAAGCCTGATTGGCGAGGGCTAATAATCAGAGGGGGATGGATACCCCCCTAATTAAAGTTTCACTTTATCACATATATTTTATAGTAGTCTTAATTTTCTGCATATAAGATTCAAGAAAAATGGTGGTACAATATATAAATGATACGAGAAGAGAGGATGTAGGTTAACACATGTACGTTACTGTAACAGAGGCAGCATATAAAAAGATTATGGATACGATTCCAAGTGAAACGAAATATATAAAGTTATTTTATGATAATGAAGGTTGCGGTTGTGTTATGAGCGGGATTATTGATTTAGTAGCCGTTTCAGAGAAAGATGAGCGCGATGTAGATATCGAATCAAGCGTACTAAACTTTATTGCAGATCGCACAAAGCTTGTATTTATGGATGATAAATTAACAGTTGATTGGCATGAAGTTGGAGGGACTTTCCAGCTGAAGAGCCCAAGCCAGTTTTATAATCCGAATATGAAGTTACATGTTCGAGTATAATGAAGAGAGAAGGAGTATATAATATGCTCCTTTTTCTTATGGAT
Organism: Bacillus sp. SRB_331; assembly: GCF_003264175.1. Lineage (NCBI taxonomy): Bacteria > Bacillati > Bacillota > Bacilli > Caryophanales > Bacillaceae > Bacillus > Bacillus sp. SRB_331. Next base: position 50,674 of record NZ_NADV01000011.1, read on the forward strand.
TTTTTCACATAATGAAATGTACATATAGTTGAATTTTCTGTATAATTCTCTTTGCGGAGGGGGTTGCGCATGAAAAGATGGGGAATTGAGTTATTAATTTTAAGTGTCGTTATTATTTGGGGGATTAACTATACGATTGCGAAATATGGACTTTTAGAATTTACAGCAATTGAGTTTACTGCAGTTCGAATGATGACAGCAGCACCACTACTGTTATTACTTACGTTCTTTATCGAAAAGTCACTTTATATGGAGCGAAAAGATATACCAAGATTAATCATCGTTAGCGTTGTAGGTATTGTACTGTATCAAACGTTATTTATGGAAACTGTAAAATACACATCCGCTACAAATGCTTCTTTACTCATATCTATTTCACCTATTTTTACAACTGTATTTGCGATTTTCTTGAAACAAGAAAAATTTTCTTCTCGAAAGTTAGTTGGTTCCATGATTGCCTTTATTGGTGCTACATTAGTTTTGGTAGCGGGGCATTCACTCGCTAGTTCTTTCTACGGAAATGGGATTGGACTTATTACATCAATATGTTGGGGACTTTATCCCGTTTTAGCAGGGCCGCTTATTAAAAAATACTCAGCATTACGTGTTACTGCATGGTCGACATTAGTTGGAGCGATTCCGCTCTTATTGTTAAGTGGTCCACATGTATTTGTCATGCCATTTCACATTACACACGGAATGACATTGTTTGCTTTACTATATTCTATTTTCTTTGTAACAGTATTCGGTTTAGTCATGTGGTATGTTGGTGTTCAAAAAATTGGTGCGTCACATACGATGGTATATATGTATATTACGCCGCTTGTAGCTGTTTTATTTGCAGCTGTATGGGCAAATGAATATGTATCGTTTCAACAAATAATTGGTGGAATCATCATTTTCTTCGGTCTATGGTTTGTGAAATCAGAGAAAGTAGAAGCTAATTCTATCGTGCAAGAACCTATATCAAAATAGGAAAACAGATCACCTATGATCTGCTTTCCTATTTTTTTATTTTTGGTAAAAATACGAGGAATAAAATGGCAGTAATAAGTGGGATTAAATTAAGAAAAGGAATGCGGAAGAGTGTAATTAGAATAATTCCTGGAAGAAGAACACCGAGGACAGCATAGAAAATACTATGTTTTTTCATGTACCAATATAATGAAAGTCCAATAAGTGCAGGAACAATGAGATGAATGAGAGCCATTAAAAAATAAATCATTAGACGCCCCCTTTATTTATGTGCTTATTACATCATATCCGTATGTTCATAGATTGATATCAATTTTTTCATAATTGGACGAAAATGTTTTGAAAAACGTCACATTTCCGAGGGATTCTATATTAGAAATCTTGTATAATATTATTTCCTAAAAGCATTTAAAAAACATAAACATACTGTTTATGTTTTTTAAATTTAAGTGAAATGAATTTTTAGTAGTATGGACTCGAAAGAAATGAGTTATATAGCTTTGGTTGGATAGATAAAAACTATTGAAGGGGAGTACAACATGATTAGTATGTCATTAAGGTCGTTTAAAATTCAATCGTATTATCTACTAGGTATTCTGTTATTAGGCTGGATGTTAACACCGTTTTCAGCACATTTTCTAGGTGCAGGAATTGGACTTATTGTAAGCATGTATTGTGTTTGGATTTTAGGAAGGCGTATCGAAAAGCTTGGAGATAGTATAGTAAAGAAGACGAAAGCGCCGACGCTTGGTATGTTTAATCGCTTTGCAGCTGCAATTTTGGGTGCTATTATTATGTACGAAATTGAGCATCATATGGTAATGTGGGCATTTGCAGTAGGTATTCTGGGTGGTTATTTCTTAATCGTTATTAATTTAGGGTATTATAGTATGAAGGATGAGGAAGAATTAACAAAGAGCTAAAAGAGCTTCTTTTTTAGATGGAACAGAGGATCCGGCGGTGGATAGAAGCGGTCAGAGCCTTTTTTAGCCCCATGCGGTGTGAAACCAGAGCGAGGTAGTGAGCAGGAATATAATTTATATGTTCGAAGCCGTAATTTGTACATATGAAAATCTGGTTATTTAAATCAAAAATTGGCTTACTCTGGAATAAGGGATCCGGCGATGGATAGTACAACAGGAAGCGTAACTTTGTATAAAATATAGGTTTCCGCTTCCAATAAGTTAATATGAAATCACTTAGTAGTATGACTCTTAGGTTCTTTAAAAAAGTTGGATACAATACAACAAACTATTCCGGTAATTAGAATAATGTATTTTATCGTTTCACTTGTATGCTCAAATAAATTAACGTTAAGCATCACAAGTCCCCAAAACATTTGAATCGCTCCATAACTGAATAAAATTTTTCCTGTACGAGAAAAATTTTTCATGGGCCTCACCCTTTCCTTTATATGTAAATTATATCATAGGAAACTACAAATGAATGATTATAAAATGAATTTTCTGTAAGTTTATGGGTAGTGGTATGCAATAGATGAAGAGATTAAAGTTTCACTTTATATAAGATATAGAAAGAAGCTTACGTTTTTAACGTAAGCTTCTTTTTTATGTAAGTGTGTGTAACCGTTAAGCCGCATTGGGTTTTGTCGGTGAGTACGCGGAACTTTACGGTTACACGACACTTATTCATATGAGTAAAAGGGTTATTCCAACAGAAAATTTGTAATTAAGCGATTGGACCGCCTAAGTTAATAATAGCTTCAGAAACGCTATCGAATTTTTTGAAGTTTTCTTTAAATTCGTTTGCAAGCTCAATTGCTTTCGCTTTGTAAGCATCTTTATCAGCCCAAGTTTGTTCAGGCATTAATACTTCATCAGGTACACCTGGAACATGACGAGGTACTTCAAGGCCAAAGATGTCGTGTTTTGCAGTTTCAGCTTTAGCAAGTTCACCGCTTAGTGCTGCTTGAATCATTGCACGAGTGTAACCTAAGTTCATACGTTTACCAACGCCGTATTCGCCACCAGTCCAGCCAGTGTTTACTAAGAATACTTTCGCATCATGTTTCTCGATTTTTTCACCAAGCATTTCAGCATAACGAGATGCATCAAGCGGTAAGAACGGTGAACCGAAGCAAGTAGAGAATGTAGCTTGCGGAGATGTAACACCGCGCTCTGTTCCTGCTAGCTTACTAGTGTAACCGCTTAAGAAATGGTACATAGCTTGCTCTTTTGATAACTTACTGATTGGAGGCAATACGCCAGATGCATCAGCAGTTAAGAAAATAATTGTATTTGGATGTCCTGCAACACTTGGCAGTACGATATTGTCAATCGCATGCATAGGGTATGCAGCACGTGTATTTTCTGTTAAAGTAGTATCGTTATAGTCAGCGATGCGTGTTTGACCATCAATGACAACGTTTTCTAAAACTGAACCAAATTTGATTGCATCGAAGATTTGTGGTTCTTTCTCATGAGAAAGGTTTACACATTTTGCATAGCAACCGCCTTCAATATTGAATACGCCGTTATCAGACCAACCGTGCTCATCGTCACCGATTAATTTACGGTTTGGATCAGCAGATAATGTTGTTTTGCCTGTTCCAGATAAACCGAAGAATAGTGCTACGTCGCCTTCTTCGCCTACGTTTGAAGAGCAGTGCATAGAAAGAATGTCTTGTTCAGGTAGTAAGAAGTTCATAATAGAGAAGATTGATTTTTTCATTTCTCCAGCGTATTCTGTACCACCGATTAGTACGATACGTTTTTCGAATGAAACCATAATGAATGCTTCAGAATTTGTACCGTCAATTGCTGGATCTGCTTTGAAGTTTGGTGCAGAAACAATTGTGAACTCTGATTCGTGAGTTGCTAATTCTTCTTCATTTGGACGAATAAATAATTGATGTACAAACAAATTATGCCATGCATATTCGTTAACAACTTGAATTGGTAGGCGATAGTTGCGATCAGCGCCAGCAAATCCTTTGAAGATGAATAACTCTTCTTTTTCTTTTAAGTATTCTAAAACTTTTATATATAATTTATTAAAATGTTCTTCAGAGATCGGTTGGTTCACGGCTCCCCAAGCAATTTTGTCAGCAACCGATGCTTCCTTCACAATAAATTTATCCTTAGGAGAACGTCCTGTGTATTTTCCTGTTGAAGCAGAAACGGCACCAGTAGAAGTTAATTTCCCTTCGTTTCGCATTAATACTTTTTCCACTAATTGCGGAACACTTAATTGAATCTGTGCATTGCTTCCGTTCAATAATTCATGTAAACCAATTTGGACATTCACAGTACTCATATTTATATACCATCCTTTTCATTTAATGAAATATTTCTCGTAATCCCCATCAATAGTATAACACAATTATATAAATAATGTATACTATTTATTTATTTTTGTTTGTGTGAATGTATCATTTCCCTATTAATATTTCATTCTATGGGTATTGAGAAAAACTTTCAGGAAAATGTGAATATTAATTGACAAATGAATATCATTTCTTTAGTATAGGTTGGGACGGATACTCTCTTATCCCGAGCTGGCGGAGGGACAGGCCCGATGAAGCCCAGCAACCTCACTTGTAGTGGTAAATACAGGTGAATAGGTGCTAAAACCTGTGCGAGGCTAACGGTCTCGAACGATAAGAGCAAAGGGCAAAAAGCAGTATGCAAGTAGCAAATTAAACCTTTCCTCTATGTTAAGTAGGAAAGGTTTTTCTGTATGCTTGTGTGGGAGAATAAATGTATGTCGCAGTTTGTGGCAAATTAAGGATGAGTTCCGTACAATATATACAATTACTGTAGGGAGGTTTACCACATGACAAAAAAACGTCATCTGTTCACATCTGAGTCTGTAACTGAAGGACATCCAGATAAAATTTGTGACCAAATTTCTGATTCAATTTTAGATGCGATCTTAGCAAAGGACGCAAATGCACGTGTAGCTTGTGAAACAACTGTAACAACTGGTTTAGTATTGGTAGCGGGGGAAATTACGACTTCTACTTACGTAGATATTCCAAAAATCGTTCGTGAAACAATTCAAGGCATTGGTTACACACGCGCAAAATACGGATTCGATGCAGAAACTTGTGCAGTTTTAACATCTATCGATGAGCAATCTGCTGACATCGCTATGGGTGTTGACCAAGCACTAGAAGCACGCGAAGGTCAAATGACTGACGCTGAGATTGAGGCAATTGGTGCGGGAGACCAAGGTTTAATGTTTGGCTTCGCATGTAATGAAACACAAGAATTAATGCCACTTCCAATCTCGCTTGCTCACAAATTAGCTCGTCGTTTAACTGAAGTACGTAAAGATGACACATTATCATACTTACGTCCGGATGGAAAAACGCAAGTTACAGTTGAGTATGATGAAAATGGTAAACCTGTACGTGTGGATACAATTGTAATTTCTACACAACATCATCCAGATGTTACGTGGGAAGAAATCGATCGCGATTTAAAAGAGCACGTAATTAAAGCTGTAGTTCCAGCAGAATTAATGGATGGAGAAACGAAATTCTTCATTAACCCAACTGGCCGCTTCGTAATTGGTGGACCACAAGGTGATGCTGGTTTAACAGGACGTAAAATCATCGTTGATACTTACGGTGGATACGCTCGCCATGGCGGTGGTGCATTCTCTGGTAAAGATGCAACGAAAGTTGACCGTTCTGCAGCATATGCAGCTCGTTATGTTGCGAAAAATATCGTAGCAGCTGGTCTTGCTGACAAAGCAGAAGTACAACTTGCATACGCAATTGGCGTGGCACAACCAGTATCAATTTCAGTTGATACATTAGGCACTGGTAAAGTATCTGAAGACGTATTAGTAGAACTAGTTCGTAACAACTTCGATCTTCGCCCAGCTGGTATTATTAAAATGCTAGACTTACGTCGCCCAATTTACAAACAAACAGCAGCTTACGGCCACTTCGGACGTACTGATGTAGATCTTACATGGGAACGTACAGACAAAGCAGCTACTTTAAAAGAGCAAGCTGGTCTATAATATATGAAAAAAAAGCTTTGCGCGTGTCGCAAAGCTTTTTTTATTTGGTTTTATCCCGCATTAACTGCCCGTAAAAGCCCGATTGGTTCAACTAATAATCAGTGGGGAAGAACAAAATCCCCACTGATTAAAGTTTCACTTTATTTACTACTTGAATGCAAGAACTACAATAAACTTCCCCGTCTAGCTCAATATACTTCTTCATATTTGTCATACCACTTGCCGGAAATGGCATATGAATCCACGCTTTTTCATACGTTTGTATTTCCTTTTCACATGATTTACAAAGGATTGGTTTCTTACGGAACATAGACGGTCACCCTTTCAGTTGGCGTACTTTTCCTGCGCAAAAAGCACTGCTCAGTAAAAATAGCGTTGCGAATATAATACTCACTAATGTGGCGTATGGAATTGCTCCTTTTAGAGAAAAACCGACAGTGATGGAAGCAACAAATAAGAGGATGAATGTTGTTGTTAATTTTTTGTAAAGTTCCATAGTGTGGGAACCTCCAAATTATTTTGTAATTTAAAATGAAATCTACTATGTAGAAAATATAAGGGGATTTAAAGAGTAGCTAATGGTGTGTAGTCCAGGCGTATAAGAAAGTATATTTTCCTTTTTGTGGTCGTATATACTTATATTGTATCACGGTGCATCATTGGCTTCATACATAATTGTGTAAAGATATGTATGATAAAATGAAGAAAAGTCTTTAGGAAAGGAAAGATGAAAAATGAGTGTAACTGAACATAAAAAACAAGCTCCAAAAGAAGTACGCTGTAAGATTGTAACGATTTCCGATACACGTACGGAAGAGACGGATAAGAGCGGACAACTATTACATGAATTATTAAAAGAAGCAGGACATAAAGTGACCTCTTATGAAATTGTGAAAGATGATAAAGAAAGTATTCAGCAGGCTGTGTTAGCTGGTTATCATAGGGAAGATGTTGATGTCGTGCTAACGAATGGCGGAACTGGTATTACGAAACGTGATGTAACGATTGAGGCAGTGTCAGTGTTATTAGATAAAGAAATTGTTGGATTTGGTGAGTTGTTCCGTATGATAAGTTACTTAGAAGATATCGGAAGTAGTGCGATGTTAAGTAGAGCAATCGGTGGTACAATCGGGCGTAAAGTTGTCTTTTCGATGCCAGGGTCTAGCGGAGCGGTTCGTCTTGCGATGAACAAGTTAATTTTACCGGAATTAGGTCATATTACATTTGAGTTGCATCGTCAATGAAAATTGCAGGAATTGTATTAGCTGGCGGACAGTCTAGTCGTTTCGGAGAACCGAAAGCATTGGCGATTTGGAAGGGAACTACTTTTGTTGAGCATATTGTGCAAGTAATGGAAAGTATTTTGCAAGATGTTGTTGTTATTAGTCATACTGATATAAAAGAGAGAGTAGAGCAATTAGTACAAGTTCCAGTTATAGAAGATATGTCGCACTATAAAGGAAATGGGCCACTTGCTGGAATAGTGTCAGGAATGGAATACATAGATTCAGATTGGTATATTATCATGCCTTGTGATGCACCGAACGTTTCAAATGAATGGATTACCATTTTATTAGAGCAAACGAGCGATGAATATGATGCTGTTGTCCCTATTATTAATGGAAGAAAACAACCGTTACTTGCAGCGTATAATAACCGCGTGAAAGAAAAGATTTATGCTTTGCTTCAAGAAGAAAAAAGAAGTATGGGCCAGCTTTTATCACAATGTAATGTGAAATATATTGCTGGTGAAGATGTACAAGCGAATGTAGATTGGTTTATAAATGTGAATACGAAAGAAGAATATGTGCAGGCTCAAAAAGACCTTTCAAATGAATGAAAGGTTTTTTGATATACAGAAATTGGAGAACAATTGCTGTATAAAGGTATGTGAGTAAGTTGATTTTAAGGGGATTTCTTAAAATCACCATACAGTAAAAAATACTGTATAACCATATATTAATTTTTATGGGTTTTTATTACAAGTCTGTTTAGTTATGTATCTTTTTGTTATAATGAATATAGGAATGAAATGATATTTCACCTTATGTATCATTTATTAAACTAAAATTTATAACTGTGTAATAAACTCCCTTCGTTTTTGGGAAGGGAGTTTTTCTGTTTAAGCGAGTAATTCTGATGCAGTGTGCTGAAGGACTTCTGCATATTGGTCAAGTAAGCCACGAAGGATCTCATCCCAGCTTTTTGATTTAGCATAAGACGAAGCTGCTATGCCCATTTGCATAAGTTGATCTTCATTTTGCAATAAAGAATGGATGGAGGATAGAAAGGAATCTATATCTTTTGGTGGACAAAGAATTCCCGTTTTTCCATCTGTAATAATATTTTTAACCCCGCCACTATTTGCTCCGATGACAGGTGTACCGCATGCAAATGATTCAAGTACGACATTTCCGAACGTTTCAGTAGCTGATGGAAATACCATCATATGAGAACAAGCATATGCTTCAGCTAAATCCGTGCCTTGTAAATATCCAGTAAAAGTGACATTTGTTTTCGGAACAGCTTCACGCAAATTTGTTGCTAGAGGCCCGTCTCCAGCGATGAGCCAATGAATGTCGTCACGTTCTTTGTTTGTCGTTTTAATAAGTGTTTGAAGAGTATCGATATCTTTTTCAGGAGCAAGGCGCCCGACGTAGGAAAGAATATATTTCGCTGTAATATTATATTTTTTTCGGAATAGGTCTTTATTGTAAGTTGGATGAAAGAGAGTACAATCTACACCACGTCCCCAAATATAGAGCTGTTGAAATCCTTTTTTCTTTAATTGATGTAATGTTTCAGGAGAAGGAACAAAGTTTTTTTGCATATGACTATGAAACCACCTTAAATAGTTCCATAGCATATTGGAGAGAAATTCGATTTTGTAATAGCGTAAATAGGCGTCAAAATCAGTATGATAAGAACCGACAACTGGGATATTTAACTTTTTGGCATAATATAACCCACAAAGTCCCATATTGAAAGGCGTAGCGATGTGAATGATATCAGGTTTAAAGGCAAGAAGTTCCCGCTTAATGCGCGGAGTAGGAAAGGCAAAGCGACATTCTGGATATAATATTGTTAACGGGATACTTCTCATTTTGTTCACATTCGCTACGAAATTATCTTCTGCCGTATGCTGAGGGGCGAAAACAGAATAGGCGATATTTTCTTTTTGAAAATATTTAGTTAAACGTTCCAAAGTTTTCGCCACACCGTTGACTTGTGGTGTAAATGTATCGGTAAATATGGCGACTCTCATCATATCGCTCCTTTACATGAGTGGAATGAGTTGATAAAAAGAGATGATGCCAGAGCAAGTGCCAAGGCACATGCCTACAAATACATCTGACGGATAATGAAGCCCTAAATAAATACGGGAAATACCGACGCATAATGCTAACGGTAATAGAAAAGCAAGCAAGTTTGGATTATAGCAAATAAATGGAATGAGGACAGAGAAAACAGCCGTTGTATGTCCGGATGGAAAAGAATGATCTTTTAAAGGCTGTACTGGATATTTCGCATCTTGAATTGTTAAATAAGGGCGTTTTCGTGGATACCATCTTTTTAATATTTGCACAGGAATATGGCTAATTGTTAAAGAAATAGCAGTTGCAATTGCAGCTTGATGCAAATTCCCTGTTGCGAAAATTAAAAAGAATAGGGTAAGTGCAATGGAAAAACTTGCACCACCGATATGGGTAATATTGCTGAAAAAGATGTTTAATGTTTTTTGATCAAAGTAGCGATTAATTCCTTTGAAGATGTAACATTCTATTTTATATAGTCCACTGACCTTCATGAGATTTTTCCTCCCTCATTTACATATATATGGAGTTATTAACTTCTATTTTAATAAGATTTTATTGAGGGGATAATAAGGTTTTGTAAAGAAAAAGTTAGATTTTTTCATAAAAAAAGCTGCCAGTCTTATGGCAGCGATAAAATCACTTTTGTAACGATTTATAATATTGTCCTTTTTCAACGTATTGTGTGCGGATACGTTCCATATCTTTACGGTCTTCTTCTGTTAATTCGCGAATGACCTTCGCAGGGCGACCGAAAGCTAACGTATTAGGAGGGATTTTCTTTCCTTGTGAAACGAGACTACCAGCACCGATAAAGGCTCCTTCACCAATTTCAGCACCATCTAATATAATAGATCCCATTCCAATTAAAGCATCGTTTTTAATATGACAGCTATGTAAAATAACTTGATGCCCAACTGTAACATCGTTTTCTAAAATAAGAGGGTACTGCGGGCTTTGATGAAGTGTACATTGGTCTTGTACATTTACTCGGTCTCCAATGATTGTTGGTGACACATCGCCGCGTATGACTGTATTAAACCAAATACTTGATTCCTCACCAATGGAAACATCGCCTGTAATGGTAACATAGTCAGCGATAAAAGAACTACTCGCAATTTTCGGATTTTTTTCTTTGTAAGGGTATATCATGTAAAGCCTTCCTTTCCTAGAGACTAGTTTTAGTGTATCAAATTATGAGAAAGAGTGAAATGGAGGAGGTCCGTATGTGGAATTATGAAGCAGAGGAAGCGAAAGCTGTAGTCGTTATCGTGCACGGCGCAATGGAATATCACGGACGTTACGAAGCTATAGCGGAAATGTGGAATCATATCGGCTACCACGTTGTGATGGGAGACCTTCCATCACATGGAACGACTTCGAGAAATAGAGGACATATTGATTCATTTGATGAATACATAGAGGAAGTTAAATTATGGGTGAAAGAGGCAAGGAAGTATCGATTACCTATTTTTATATTTGGTCATAGTATGGGTGGTCTTATTGTCATTCGTATGATGCAAGAAACGAAGAGAGAAGATGTAGATGGTATTATTTTAAGTTCACCATGTTTAGGTGTATTAACTGGACCTTCTGCTCCGCTTCGAGCTGCCTCAAAAATATTAAATGTTGTTACTCCAAAATTGCAATTTGCAACGAATCTTACAGTGGAAATGTCAACTCGTAATCATGAAGTAAGAGATGCGATGGAGAATGATTCATTGTTCTTGCGCAAAGTATCAGTACGTTGGTATAGTGAATTGATTAAGTCTATCGAAATTGCGCATAAAAAAATAGGCGATTTTCCAGACGTTCCACTCTTGCTAATGCAGGCTTGTGAGGATAAACTTGTAGATAAAACACGTGTCCGTACTTGGTTTGATAATGTTAAAATAAGTGATAAGGCTTTTAAAGAATGGCCGAATTGTTATCATGAGTTATTAAATGAGTATGAGCGTGATGAAATTTTGAATTATATTCAGTCATTTACTGAAATACGCATCAATAACATAATAGAAACAAATAAGTAAATTATTTGTACATTGAATAGAGGAGATGAAGGAAGAAGTGAACGTACCGAGTAATCCCATAACGCTCATGGCGAAAGTATACCGTGATGTGTTTCCGGTAGTACACCATGAGCTAGCGATGTGGAAAGAGCGTGCCTACCATATTCCGAATGACGAGCTTCATAGTCAGGCAATCGCAAGTATTGAGAATAAAACGTTTCATTGCGAGGGCGGTGGCATTTTAGCGCTACTAGCAAATGAACACCGAGAGGAATGTATTCGTTTTATCGTAGCTTATCAAACGATTAGCGACTATTTAGATAATTTATGTGATCGTAGTACATCACTTGACCCGAAAGACTTTGCGGCTCTTCATGAGTCGATGGTAATGGCATTAAGCCCTGAAGTTGAAGGGGGCGGTAACTATTATCGTTATCGTGATGATCAAGATGATGGTGGTTATTTAGATGAGCTTGTTGAAACATGTCAGGATGTTTTAAAGAAAACGAAGCATTATGATAAAATTGCTCCAATTCTTCATGAACTTGCTTGTTATTATTGTGATTTGCAAATTCATAAACACGTGAAGTTAGAAGAAAGAGAACCACGCTTAAAAACATGGTTTGAAGCGCATAAAGAAAATTTACCACCGATGAGTTGGTTTGAATTTTCAGCATGTGCGGGTTCGACGCTTGGAATTTTCTGTCTTGTCGCATATGCATTTCATGATGAATTACATGATGAAGATATTGTGAAAATTAGACAAGGGTATTTTCCATACGTACAAGGACTTCACATTTTACTTGATTATTTCATCGATCAAGAAGAAGACCGTATCGGCGGAGATTTGAATTTCTGTAGTTATTATGAAAACGAGCAAGCTATATTAGATCGTATGAAACATTTTGTAGAAGAAGCAGAGAAGAGCATTGGTGATTTACCTCATGCGAAGTTTCATCGTCTCATAAGCCGAGGGTTACTTGGTATTTATTTATCAGATCAAAAAGTATCAGCACAAAAGAATATGCACAAAATGGCACGGCGCATTGTAAAATACGGAGGGCTTACTTCACGATTCTTCTATTGGAACGGGAAGATGTACCGAAAGAAAATGGCGCAGTGATGAAGAGACCATCTCAAAAGGTATTTTGGGATGGTCTTTTCCTATTGTCGTATTTTGTAGTTAAGTCGATATAATTTCATGTGCTGTTGCAATTTTGCTCCATAATGAAAAAGGGACAGTCCAAAATTAGATTTTTTGGACTGTCCCTTTTTACTATGATCGTATTTTTAAAAATACATATATGAGAAGTTCAATCGCGAAAATAACTAAAACAGATAGTCCGAATAAAGGCATGACAGCGCCTAGTATAACCATCATGATAAAGAAAACGAATGTGCTTTTCTTATCTCTTTGCTTTGGCGGTGCTGCTAATTTTCCTTTTGGCTTTCTTGCTAACCACATTTTTATTCCGTAATAAATGAGAAGTAATAAAGATAACGTCGTTAGTAAGCATAATATTTTATTTGGCCATCCGAATAAATGTCCTTCGTGAAGCGGGATACCGTAAGTGAACCATTGTGCAAATAATCCATAATCACGATAGTCCGTTTTCGAAATGAGTTCTCCGCTATATTGATCAAAGTAAGCTGTTATTTCTTCATTTGGTGCCACATCCATACCCGTAATACCAGAACCACTTGATTTCGAAACAGTGAATACACCTTTCGGATCAGTCGGTAGTGAGATAACGTATGGCTTCTTTATTTCAATTCCTTTTTGTAATTCATCGACAGAAATTGCTTTTGGCTCATTTGAATTCGATTCAGGAGGAGCTTCTTTTCTTGTTGCCCAGGGTAATTCTTTTACCTTTGATTCAGGTGGTGCCATATACAATTTCGGATATCCGATTGATTCATTCGATGATGCGATTTTATAAATTTGGTTACCCATAAATCCTGACCACGGCAATCCAGATGCGACTAACAAAACGAGTGGAATTGTAAATATAATACCGATAATAGAATGACGTCGTTTTGCTTTTTCTCGCTTAGTGGATGCGGGTGTGTTTTTGAATTGGAGTATACTCATATACAATCCAGTCACAATTAAAAAGATTGTCCAGCATGCCGCAAGCTCTACAGTATAGTTGACGACAGTGCCACCAACTAAAAGAGAACTATGTAATTCCCGCATTATATTGGCAAAAGTTTCACTTGCATTTTGATCTCCAACAATTTGATTATTGCTATCTAAATACACATATTTTTGTTGCCCAGTATATTCATTTGCAATAGTAAGTCTCGTATTATAATCCCCATTAAACTCACTAATTTTCGCCACACTATAATGTGGATATTTTTTCTCTGTTAAGAAAAGCGAATCAGCCATCGAAATAGACTCTGTTTGGGCGCTCTTCCCAAAATATAAATCTTTATAGATGAAATCTTCAACTTCCTCCCGAAATAAATACCCAATTCCGCTCAGTGACAATGTAATAAGAAGCGGCGTAATAAAAAGCCCGGCGTAAAAATGCCACCTCCAAAAAATATAATGAAGCGAACGATTTTGTTTCATACTTCAGTTCCCCTAACCTTCCCTATATGAATAAACTACTTATTTAATATAGCGAGATTAAGTGTGATTACTTTGAAAGAATTGTGAAAAAAGTTAAAAGTTTTGGTTGTTTTTATCAAACATAAAACACATTTTAAAAAGGATGTGTTCTATGTTTATGAAGACTTTTTTATATTTGATGCATAGATCCTAACAACTGCTTTCGCAAGACATTGAGCGGAATCAACAAAGTCCTCACTCACCACCACATTCAAATCGGTACATGCGATAATAGCGGTATCTACTTCGTCTTTTAACTGTAAAACGAGCACACTCCATAATTTGCGAGCTTCTTCAACTTTTCCGCTTTTAATACAAGTAATAATTTGATTAATCATTGTCTGCCATTTTTCATGATGAATGTACTCTATATCACGTTTTGTAATTCCATCTTGATAAATACTTGCTTGAACAGTCGCTTCTGTTGCAAGAAGAGCGACTCTTTTTGTATTTTCAGGAATTGCTTTTAACGTCTCATCGACTATATTCAAAATAGGAATGGTAATAGAATGCTGTAATTCCTCGAAATAAAGATGCGCTGTATTACATGGCATTGCGATGAAATCTACACCAGTACTTTCAAGTTTTTGCGCTCCTTCAATAATCGCTTTTTTCATCGCCGCATGATCAATAGGGCGATCCATATAAAACGGTGTTGGGCACGAATAAATCATCATATGAGGAAAGTCCATATCATGCTTTGCTCCATATATTGTTTGGCACTTTGCTACAACTGTATCGACGAATGGTCCGGTTGATTTTGGACCCATTCCTGCTAGTATTCCAATCATTGTTTAGTCCCCTTTAATATGTAATCAAAAACGTTTTCTGCGAACGAGAAAAAGAAATAAAGTAAGTAATAAAAATGAATATACGATAGCCCAAGCTGTAAGCCATAGAGTATGAGTAAGTATATTATATTTGTATTGTCCAAGCATTATAAAGCTTTCGACAGGTGGTAAAAACCATAGTAACTCTTTTTTTAACCGGATTGAGGCAATCGTCATAAGTAATATAAATGTAAGACTAAGCCAAGCGGTGCTTGCTTTCTGAATAATATTTCTAGTAAATAATGTTGCGATTGAAATTCCTAGTATAGATAAAGACATGTGAGCGAGAAATCCGACTAGAAATAAAGAAGCTGTCATTTTTTCATTAAACATTTGCAAAATAATTGGATAGATTACGGATATAAAAGATAAAACAGTACAAATAAGAAGAGCCGTAATATATTTACCAACGTATAATGCCGAAATATTATTTGTATGTGAAATAGTGATTTGTTCTTGTACAGGATCTTCAGTATGAAAAATTGTGACTGTAATCCAGGCAGATAATAAATAAAGTGCGAGTGCTGTTTCTAAGTATGTCGGTACAATTGGAGTTGGTTTATATGTATATACAAAAAGTAAGCTTATGCAGTACATCGCAATAGGAGGAATGTACTTATACGATTTTGTGTAGTCGAGAAAATGGTAACGAATAAGCGCAAACATAATAAACCTTCTTTCGATTTAAAAATTAGGCTGTAGCAGTGTAATAGATGCTTTTTTATGTAATAAAAACTGAAGCATTTCGTTTGTATATTCCTTTTCGATTTGTAATTGAATGAGGTTTTGATTTGAATTGTGTGTAACTTGTATAAATCCTGATTGCTTTTGTAGTTCTATAGCTGAAAATGTTTCGTGAACAATTGCCTCAATATAGACCTGTTCTGTTGATTTTTGCACAGAGGTATCTTCCGCAATTGTATGATTTGCTAATGTCACAATTCTATCGGCGAAGTTTTCTAGTAGTTGTTTTTCGTGACATGTGAAGAGTATAGATATGCCTTGTTGTTTTAATGAGAGTAAAATATGCTCTAATTCTTGCTGAGAGTTAGGGTCGAGCCCAGAAAGAGGTTCATCTAGAATTAATAAATCGACGTCCGTAAGTAATGCTTGCATAATGCCTGTTTTTTGTTTCATACCTTTTGAAAAGTTTCGTACAACGTAATGCTTTGCATGATGCAGATGAAAAGATTCAAGGAGCATCGGAATTTTATTTCTTAAATATTTTGTTGATAAAC
The DNA here is from genome assembly GCF_003264175.1 of Bacillus sp. SRB_331. NCBI lineage: Bacteria > Bacillati > Bacillota > Bacilli > Caryophanales > Bacillaceae > Bacillus > Bacillus sp. SRB_331. The sequence continues at coordinate 66,652 of NZ_NADV01000011.1, forward strand.
CGTGAATGTGGCCGAGATGATATAAATAATCCTCTAATGTAAAACGAATTCCTTCAGGAAAATGTTCAGGGACATAACCGATTTGTATATGTTCTTTTCTTTGAAGTGTCCCTGCCGTAGGTGGAATAAAGCCTGCAATTATTTTGAGTAAAGTACTTTTTCCAGTCCCGTTCCCACCAATAATAGCGAGTGCTTCTCCTTCTGGAATGGATAAATCGATGTTGTCTAGTATAAGTGATTTGCCATACTTCTTTTGAATTCCCCTTAGTTCTACTAGCAAAGTTCTATCCTTCTTTCTTCAAATATTTTATACATCCATTATATAGGAGAATAAGAAAAAGACGTGCAATGAATGCACGTCTTTTTTTGTTATGTTTTGTCGAAGGATCGATATATCTGAAAAATCGTTGATATAATTATCCTGCTATTTGCCGGACAGTAAACCTCACTGATTAAAGTTTCACTTTATCGCTTCTCAATCGCCACAATAAATGGTGGGTTATTTTGCTGGTTAATGAAGCCGTATCGCAAAACGTGAGCTTGTTTTTGGTCGAGTTCTTCTGCAAATTTGAGAACAGCGTCGCGTTCTACTTGTCCTTCTGGATGTCCGTGGTAAATGACAAGGACGATGATACCTTCAGGTGCCATTACTTCTAATAATTGCTCGATCGCCGAGATTGTTGAGTTCGGTTTTGTAACGATATGCTTGTCACCACCAGGAAGGTAACCTAAGTTGAAAATAGCGCCTGTTACTTTTCCTTTTGCGTCTTCTGGTAATACGGATAAGAGTGTGTCGTGACTGTCGTGAACTAAAACAGTACGTTCGAAAAGTTCCTTTTCTTTTAGGTGGATAGTAGAGCTTTCAATTGCCTCTTTTTGAATATCAAATCCAAATACTTTTCCACTATCTCCAACGATTTCAGCTAGGAAGCAAGTATCATGTCCATTGCCGAGCGTTGCATCTACAGCGTAATCGCCTTCTTTTACTGCTGTTTGCAGCAGTGTGCGAGCAAACGGTAATACACGTTCTAATTTCATTTTTGTTTCTCCTCATTTGCATATTTTCCTTGCCAGCTTCCGCGGCGTACAAATTCTGCATCGATGGAATTTAATACTTCCCATTTATTTAAGCTCCACATTGGGCCAATCATTAAATCAGGCGGACCGTCACCTGTGATGCGGTGCACAATTACATCTTCTGGAATAATTTCAAGTTGGTCAACAACGAGACTTACGTAATCTTCAAGAGAAAGGAACTCGAGTTGTCCTTTTTCATATTGCTTCACCATTGGCGTTCCTTTTAATAAATGAAGTAAATGAATTTTAATTCCTTGTATGTCAAGCTTCGCTACTTCACGAGTTGTTTCCATCATCATGTCGTAATCTTCAAGTGGAAGACCGTTAATAATATGAGAGCAAACTCTAATGCCATGTTTGCGTAATTTATTTACGCCTTCCACATAAGATGGATAATCGTGAGCACGGTTAATAAGATTTGCAGTGCGTTCATGAACAGTTTGTAGTCCGAGTTCAACCCAAAGGTACGTACGTTTATTTAAGTCCGCTAAATATTCAACGACATCGTCTGGTAAACAATCTGGACGAGTTGCGATAGAAAGACCGACAACGTCTTTTTCTGCTAGAAGCGGTTCGAATTTTTCTTTTAACACTTCAAGTGGTGCATGTGTATTTGTGTAAGCCTGAAAATAAGCGATACATTTTCCGTCTTTCCACTTTGAGTGCATTTTTTCTTTCATTTCATGATATTGCGTTATAACATCATCGCGGCGATCGCCAGCGAAGTCACCAGATCCAGCAGCACTACAAAACGTGCAACCACCGTAAGCAACCGTACCGTCACGGTTCGGGCAATCGAAGCCAGCATCTAATGAAACTTTAAAGATTTTTTCACCAAATTCATTTCGTAAGTGGTAATTCCATGTATGATAACGTTTATTGTCGTTTGTATATGGAAAAGGGTTTTGAACCTTCATTACTTTCCCTCCTAAGACGAGTCAAAATAAAGTGAAACTTTAATCAGTGGGGGATGTTCCCCCCACTGATTATTAGCCCTCACGAATCGGGCGTTTACGGGCAGTTGAGCTCCCACCTACCTTTTTTATTTCATCCAAATTTTGAGGTAGAGGTCTTACTGCCCGTTAATGCGGGATGAAACAAAATCCATTATAACATACTCATAAGGTTCATATGGAAGGGACACACTAAAAGGGAATTGAAGCAAGGAGGGACAATTATGGCAGAGCGTCAATCACTTGAAGAGTATATTACACAGGCAGAACAAGCGGTGGAATATGCGAAAGAACAATTAGACCAAGGCATGAGACAGGAGCATTACAATACGATGGAGTATTCGGATGCTCAGTTGCAATTAGAACAAGCATATAATGAATTACAAACGATGCAGCAACATGCGAATGATGAGCAGCGTGAGCAGTTAAATAGAGCACGTATGGCAATTCGCCAATTGCAACATCAAATGATTATTACACCGCACTAATAAGGAGTGAATGTAATGGCGAAACGTTCAGATCAAAACAATCCAGAGCAAAAAACGCAAAACGGACATAACGCTGAGTTTTCGAATGAACTTGATCCAGTTGTTCAAGTGAAACAGCGTAATAGTAAAAAAGGACAACCTCAAAGATCAAAGCAATCAGAGTAAACCAGGTCGCATTATGACCTGGTTTTATTTTGCCTCGTGATTGGTGCGGGCTAATCAAGGGGCAAAATAATACTGATTAAAGCTTCAATTCATTATATAACAATAACGTAAGATTCCTGTAAGGTTTGCCGATAGTTACGATTGTCTTTTTCCAGTAGAGTAAGGGAGGATTTAATTTTGGACAAGGAGTTGTATTATGGGGAACAATATTACAAACAAACGAATTGATGAGTTAGATTACATTCGTGGCTTCGCATTACTGGGGATTATTTTAGTAAATATTCTTGCACTACTGAATATTAAAGTTCCAGATCCTAGTACAGTGGATGCAAGTTATCAAAGGTTTCTATACTTATTTGTAGAAGGTCGTTTCTTCTCAATCTTTTCATTCTTATTTGGAGTAGGATTCTATATCTTCATTACAAGAGCAATTGCGAAAGGGAAGAATGGATATGTTCTATTTCTACGCCGCTTAGTTGCACTATTTATTTTTGGTTTGATTCATCAAATGTTTCAGCCTGGGGAAGCACTAGCGTTATACGCAATTTGTGGATTAGTCACTTTACCATTTTATAAAGTGAAGAAGCAAATAAATTTAGTAATCGGTCTTATTCTTACGATAGTTTTTAGTATTATGGCAGCTAAGGAATTATTACCATTAGGTTTAATTTTATTAGGTCTTGCTGCAGGACAGTACAAAGTATTTGAAAATCTTTCAGCGAAAATAAAGCAAGTCGCTATTTTTACAGGAGTTATGTTTGTTTTAAGTGTGATAGCTTTATGGTATCAATATGGGCACGTTCCTGCTAATCCATTTGTAAATATGATACTTATGAATGAGGATGGGACAATGGATACTGCAAGCCAATTTTTAAAAATTGGTGTCACAGTTGGACCAGTAATTTCAGCTTTCTATGTTGGAGCATTAATTTTATTACTTCAACTAAAAACAGTTCAAACATTGTTAGCGCCGCTGAAATACTACGGTCGTATGGCTTTAACAAATTATATCGGACAAACTGCAATGATTTTAATTGCAGGCAGTGTATTTAACTTTGCAGGAAACTTAACGTACATGCAGACGTTATATGTATGTATTGCAATTTACGCAATTCAAATTGTGTTTAGCTTAATTTGGATGAAAATCTTTAAAATGGGTCCATTAGAATGGATTTGGCGTGTTATTACGTATTGGACGGTAACACCTTTAAAGAAATAAGAGTAGGAAGGGGCTGTTCCAAGTGGAACAGCCTTTTACTATTGCCAGTGAATCGATATATTTTGAAAATCGCCAATAGCATTTCATTTGCTAAGGGTAATAAAAAAACTGAGCTTACATGGTCAGTTTTTTTTCTTACAAAAGTGTAAGGTAATTGTAATGTTAATAAATAGCAGTTCACCTCCAAAAGGAGCAAAATAGGTAATGGAAAAACAAGTGTAGGAGGATATATATGACGAAACCAGTTGTAGACGTGAAAAACGTTCAAAAAGTGTACGGTAAAAAAGGTGAGAACCAATCATACGCGTTAAAGGGTGTGTCATTCTCAATTCAAGAGGGTGAGTTTGTTGGGATTATGGGGCCATCTGGTTCTGGTAAAACGACATTATTAAATGTAATTTCAACGCTTGATAAAGCAACGGGCGGCGTTGTTGAAATTGCGGGTACGGATATTACAAAAATGAAGCAAGGTGAGCTATCTGATTTTCGCTCACAAAAATTAGGATTCATCTTCCAAGATTTTAACTTATTAGAGAACCTATCTATTTATGAGAACATTGCACTTCCCCTTTCCCTTCAAGGTGTTCCATCACGTAATATTGGCCCGAAAGTAGAGAAGGTAGCGGATATGTTAGGGATTTCAGAAATACTTCAAAAGTATCCAACTGAAGTATCTGGTGGACAAAAACAGCGTTCAGCAGCAGCGCGTGCACTAGTACATGAACCAGCAATTATTTTAGGGGACGAGCCAACAGGAGCTCTTGATTCTAAAAATGCAGCAAGTTTACTTGATGCGATGACAAACTTAAATGAAGAACAAGGCGTATCTATTATGATGGTTACTCATGATCCGTACAGTGCAAGTTACTGTCAACGTATTTTATTCATTCAAGATGGTGAGCTGTATAAAGAAATCCACCGCGGTGGTACGCGTGAAGAGTTTTATAAAGAAATTTTAGATGTGCTTGCAGATTTAGGTACACAAAAAGCGTAAGAAAGGAGGTTCAGGCATGTTATTTAAACTTTCCATGTCAGGGCTGAAAAGTAAGCTAAAGGATTATATCGTCTTACTTGTCGGTCTTGTTATGTCTATTTCAATTTTTTATATGTTTCAAACGTTAGCGCTGAATAAAGCGTTTATCGAATCTAACTCAGTTATTCAATCAATTGGATTCGTATTCCAAGCGGGTTCATTTTTACTAGCTATTATAACGTTCTTCTATATTTTATATGCGAACTCTTTCTTATTATCTCTTCGTCAAAAAGAGTTTGGTATGTATATGATGTTAGGAGCAAAAAAGCATAAAGTTACATTACTTATGTTTATTGAAACGATTGTATTAGGGGCTGCGTCTCTTGTGATTGGACTTACAGTTGGTGTAGGACTTGCAGAAGGTATCGGACAGTTATTAATGAAACAATTAGAATTTGCTGGTGAAGGCTATAAAGCATTTTATCTACCATCTATGACTGTTACCTGCATCTTCTTCTTTGCACTATTTGTATTATCAGCAATTATGAACAGTATTAAGTTATCACGTATTTCTGTACTGCAACTTGTACATGCAGATGCACAAACAGAACGTGTTGCAGTAAAAGGAAAAATGACAGGTGTAGTTGCATTTCTTGCCGTTATTTTATTAGGTATTGGCTATGCATCTATGATTTATATGGACAAGTTAAGAGAAATGGGAATCCTTATTGCATTAATTACAACAACAGCTGGTACTTACATGCTATTTGGATCACTTCTCCCAGTTATTATTAAAAAGTTAAAGAGTAATAAAAAACGTAGTGAAAAAGGACTTAACGCTTTTACATTTGCACAATTAAACTTCCGTATTAATAGTTTAACGAAAGTGCTTGCAACAGTAGCGATGTTAGTTGCTCTTGGAGCGGGTGCAATTTCAGGTGGTATGGCGTTTAAAAATAACGTTATAAAAACGGTTGATGGATTTGAAATTTATGATTCAGTAGTTCATAATCCAACAGCTGAAGAAAAGAAAATTTTAGACGGCATATCATTTAAAAATAAAGCTGAATACCGATATAAAGTAGATGATAAGTACGTTTATTATGTAAAAGAAGATTTAGATAAAAATCGCCCACTTATTCAAGATGGAGTAGGAAAAGAAGGTTTCGGTAAAGTTAAAAAAATATCAGGTGAAGTTCCTGTAGATGTAATTTCACGATCAAACATAGAGAAAAATGAAAATGTAAAAGAGATGCCAGCAGAATGGGACGATGCATTCAGAGCAATCCAGCCATATTACTTATATACAGATCATGCAATTAAAATTGTAGATCAAAAAATGTACGATAGTGTAAATGGTAAAGATGGAATCGTATTTATTGGAAAGACAGATGATTTCGTAGCATACACAAAAGAATGGAAAAAAATTGACGAGTTGCAGCTAGATAAATATAAAAATGTAAAAGCTGAACAAATGAATAGTAAATATCAAATGTATGACATGTTCTATGGTGTTGCGAGCGGAACAGTGTTTATGGGCTTCTTCCTTGGAATTGCATTCTTAGCAATGATGGCAAGCTGTCTAATGTTTAAAATTCTTTCTGGTGCATCAAAAGATATTACGCGTTATCAAATGCTTCGCAAAATTGGTGTGCGTCGTGAGTTATTAACGAAATCGATTTATAAAGAATTATTCTTAGTATTCTTATTCCCAGCAATTGTGGGTATTACTCACGTATTAGTCGGTATGAATATTTTCGGGTTTATTTTAGTTGACCCGTACTTCCGTATTTGGTTACCGATTGTTATCTTCGTAGTTATTTATGCGATTTATTACTTCATTACAGTTCAATTGTATAAAGGAATTGTTCTTCCGAAAGAAGATTAATAAAAAACCGAGCGAAACTGCTCGGTTTTTATTATTTTCAGATAAAACACTTTTATGTTACTAAAATATATAATATAATGCAAGTAAGTAACATAATATAAAAGTATCAGCAGCTAAAAAATGAAAGGAGGAATCCAATCTGTAGAAAGAAGCTGAATCTTTATCCCCCTATTTCTTTTCTAACCACAACGTATTTGCACAATCATAAATTTCCAAAATAAAAATTGCTGGGACCAAAGAAGTATATTGTGAAAATAATGGATAATACATGGAAATCTCATAGCGTGATAAGGTAAAATGGACAGGATAATGAGAAAATTACTGTTCATAAGATGAGGAGAATACATGTATGGAAGTTGTAGAGGCATTAAAAGATATAAACCAAATTGAGGCTATGAAAAAATATTTAAAAGAGCACTCGCAGCGAGATTATCTTTTATTCGTTATTGGAATTAACACTGGATTAAAAATTACAGAACTACTGAACATTAAATTTGAAGATGTATTAAATGAAGATGGAACTGTTAAAGAATTTTATTCTCTTCCTGTGAAAGATGAAAAGTTTAAACAAGATATTTATTTAAATACAAAAATAAAAGAGGCGCTTTTAGCGTACGTACAATCTTTTGATATTCAAAGAGAAAATTACGTATTTCAATCTAATAAAACAACAAATTCAATTTCGCGCCAACAAGCTTATCGTGTTATTCATAGTGCAGCTGAAGCGGTTGGGATATTTGGTAAGATTGGAACGAATTCAATGCGAAAAACATTTGGATTTCATGCATATAAAAGAGGAATAGCAATCGCGTTGTTGCAAAAGCATTTTCATCACGCGACTCCGTCAGAGACGCTCAAGTATTTAGGGATATCAAAAGATGAAAAGTTTAAAACAGAGATTGATGTAGATTTGTAAAAGGAAAGAGCCGTAACTAAAAAATTTTAGGAGGCGGGAATATGAATATTAGAGAGAGTGAACTACCGGGCATTGGATGTAAATTTGAAGTGATAACAAAGGGTAATGAAAAAATGGTTATTGTTATTCATGATGATGGAAGAAGGGAAATGTACCATTTTGATGCGGATCATGATGAGAGTATTTCGAGCATTTCTCTTCGCGATTCTGAAGCAAGACAAATTGCGGCTATATTAGGCGGGATGGTATATAGGCCACAAGCTTTAGACACGATTGAGATGGCTTTTGAAGGATTATCAATTGAATGGTTTAAAGTAGAAAATAAGGCACCAGTAGTACAAAAAACAATTGGTAGCTTACACGTTAGAAAAACATATAACGTAACAATCATTGCTATTTTGAAAAAGAATATGAAGAAGTTCTTTAATCCAGGCCCAGATTCTATCATTGAAGCTGGCGATATGCTCGTATTATCGGGCGAAAGACATGAAGTGAAAAGAATCATTAAGGAATTACTTTCAGCAGGAGGTGATTCCTAATCGATGGATACTTTAATTTTTGAAGTTGGAACTGCGTTAGTATTAGTAGCTTTTGCAGCTATCCTCGCTGCAAAGTTAAAGTTTTCGATTATTCCGTTTCTCATTGTACTCGGTATGCTAGTGGGGCCTCATGCCCCAGATTTAGGACTTATCGATTTAAGGTTTATTGAAAGCGGAGAAGTTATTTCCTTCCTCGGTCGTGTTGGCGTCATATTCCTCCTATTCTACTTAGGCTTAGAATTCTCAATAAAAAAATTAATTAAATCAGGAAAGTCGATTGCTTTTGGGGGTAGTGTTCATATATCGCTTAATTTCATATTAGGTTTACTTTATGGATATGTTATGGGTTTCCCCTTATTAGAAACATTAATTATTGCTGGAATCATTACAATTTCATCGAGTGCAATTGTTGCAAAAGTAATTGTTGATTTAAGAAGATCTGGTAATAAAGAGACTGAATTAATATTAGGAATCATTATGTTTGATGATATCTTTTTAGCTGTATATTTATCAGTCGTTTCAGGGTTAGTACTCGGTGGTGCAACATCATTTGTAGGTGCTCTTACATCGGTGTTAATCGCGGTAGGGTATATGCTACTATTCTTTGTAATCGCTAGAAAAGCTACGCCGTTCCTAAATAAAGTATTAGATATTTCGTCAAACGAAATTTTTATTATCGTAATATTCGCTATTTTATTCTTTGTAGCAGGATTTTCAGAAACGATTCATGTTGCGGAAGCGATTGGGGCTTTATTGTTAGGACTCGTCTTTTCAGAAACAGAGCATAGTGACCGGATCGAGCATCTCGTCGTTCCATTTCGTGACTTCTTTGGAGCCATATTCTTTTTCAGTTTCGGTTTAAGTATAGATCCGTTTTCACTTGGAGGAGCAGTGTGGTTGGCATTAGGAGCAGTTTTCATTACGCTCATCGGTAATTTTACAGCTGGAATGATTGCAGGGCGTAAAGCCGGGTTATCGCATAAGGCTTCTGCGAATATCGGTTTAACACTTATATCACGTGGGGAATTCTCCATTATTGTCGCGAATCTCGGAATAGCGGGTGGCTTAATGGCAACGATTAAACCATTCTCAGCTTTATATGTTTTAATATTGGCGTCGTTAGGGCCATTATTAACGAAGGAGTCTGGGAGAATATACTCTCTACTAGACAAAATATTTAAATGGAGTGCTAAAGAAAGTGCAAAACGTAAAAAGGAAGTTGGATAACCTTCCGCGAGGGAACGATTCCATTATTTATAGATTAATATTTTACAAAGACGATTAGAATACATTCTAATCGTCTTTGTGCTATTATCTGAATTTCATCAACTATTAATCAGTTGCCTTCCTATTTAAAAACGACTACAATTTTACTGTTATATATATGAACGAAAAAAAGAGAATAGGAGGGGAGACTATGCCAAGGAAAGTATGGCTATTAGTAGCTGGGATGATTATTAATGTCACGGGTGCTTCTTTTTTATGGCCTTTTAATACAATTTACTTACATGATAGTTTAGGGAAATCTTTATCAGTAGCCGGAATGGTATTAATGATCAACTCGCTTACTGGTGTAATCGGAAACTTGCTCGGCGGTGTTTTATTTGATAAATGGGGCGGTTATAAATCAATTTTAGTAGGGATTGTCATTACACTTGTATCGATTTTAGGTCTTGTATTTTTCCATGGTTGGCCATTATATGTTGTGTGGCTAGCATTAATCGGATTCGGTTCTGGAATGGTGTTTCCATCGATGTATGCGATGGTCGGTACGGTTTGGCCAGAAGGCGGGAGACGAGCGTTCAATGCAATGTATGTTGGACAAAACGTTGGGATTGCGATTGGAACAGCGTGCGGTGGATTAGTTGCGTCTTATCGTTTTGATTATATTTTCTTAGCGAACTTTATTTTATATTTTATTTTCTTCTTAATTGCGTTTATTGGATTTCGTGGTATGGAAGCAAAAAAAGAGCAAGAGGTACAAACAGAAGCCGAAACGAAAAAAGGTTGGTCACTTACACCTGGCTTCAAAGCGCTTCTAATCGTATGTGTAGCATATGCTTTATGCTGGGTTACATACGTACAGTGGCAAGGGGCAATTGCGACTCATATGCGAGAATTAGATATTAGCCTCCGCCATTATAGTTTATTATGGACGATAAACGGAGCGATGATTGTTTGTGCACAGCCGCTTGTTAGTATGCTAATTCGCTGGATGAAGCGTTCTTTAAAACAACAAATTATGATTGGAATTATCATTTTTGCGGCGTCGTTTATTGTTTTAAGCCAAGCGCAGCAATTTACGATGTTTCTCGTTGCGATGGTGACATTAACAATTGGTGAATTATTCGTATGGCCGGCAGTTCCGACCATCGCAAATATACTTGCACCGAAAGATAAGCTAGGATTTTATCAAGGTGTTGTAAATAGCGCAGCGACTGTAGGGAAAATGTTCGGACCGGTCGTTGGCGGAGCGATTGTTGACTTATACAATATGGAAGTATTGTTTATTGCGATCATGGTAATGCTTGTAGTAGCGCTTATAGCAACGAGTATTTATGATAGACGAGTAAAAGTAGAAGAAACAGTTGAAGAAAAAATTGCAGTTTAGTTTGACGGAACATGCAACATGTTTTAGAATATATTTAAATAAATAGTAATAAAATATCCTTTGGAACAAGGGAGTTAGCTCGGCTGTCCTAAGACGAATTCGTTAGTTAGCAAGAGTAACGATTAACCGAGAAGCCCTCGCTTCAAGTAAGCTCTTAAGAGATACTAAGTGGTGGGTAGTTCACATTAACTCATATTTGTAATAACAGTGAGAAGGAGTAGTAGTAATAGAAGCTGGTTTAGAGAGTTGACGGTCGGTGCAAGTCAATCCACGTTTCGTTATGAACTCGCCTTTGAGTTGCAGTTGTGAAATCATTAGTAGCAATTGCCGTTAATCCACGTTACGGATCTAAGCGAATGTATTTATTACATTAATTTAGGGTGGTACCGCGGGAATCTATAACCTCTCGTCCCTTTCTAGGGATGAGAGGTTTTTTGTATTTTGGGCGGTGAAAATAAATAGAATTTCAAGGAGGGTATCTCATGAGCTTTAATCATCAAGAAATTGAGAAGAAGTGGCAAGGGCATTGGGAAGAGAATAAAACATTCCGTACGCCAGATGAAACAGAAAAACCAAAATTTTATGCACTAGATATGTTCCCATATCCATCAGGTGCAGGCTTACACGTAGGTCATCCAGAAGGTTATACAGCGACAGATATTTTATCTCGTATGAAGCGTATGCAAGGATATAACGTTCTTCATCCAATGGGATGGGATGCATTCGGTCTTCCAGCAGAGCAATATGCACTTGATACTGGGAACAGCCCGGCTGAATTTACAGAGCTTAATATTAATACGTTCCGTAATCAAATTAAAGCATTAGGCTTCTCCTACGATTGGGATCGTGAAGTAAATACAACAGATCCAACCTACTACAAGTGGACACAATGGATCTTCCTAAAACTATTTGAAAAAGGTTTAGCTTACGTTGATGAAGTACCTGTAAACTGGTGCCCAGCACTTGGTACAGTACTTGCAAACGAAGAAATCATTGACGGTAAGAGTGAGCGCGGTGGACATCCAGTTGAGCGTCGTCCGATGAGACAGTGGATGTTAAAAATTACAGCTTACGGAGATCGTCTATTAGAAGATCTAGATGAGCTTAATTGGCCAGAAAGCTTAAAAGACATGCAACGTAACTGGATCGGCCGTTCTGAAGGTGCAGAAGTACACTTCAACATCGACGGTACAGATGAGAAGTTCACAGTTTTCACAACGCGTCCTGATACACTATTTGGAGCAAGCTACTGTGTACTGGCTCCAGAGCATGCACTTGTTGCTAACATTACAATACCAGAACAAAAAGAAGCTGTAGAAGCTTACATTAACTCTGTTAAAATGAAGAGCGATTTAGAGCGTACAGAACTTGCGAAAGAAAAAACTGGTGTATTTACTGGTGCTTACGCAGTTAACCCAGTAAACGGTGAGAAATTACCAATCTGGATCGCTGATTATGTTCTTGCAACTTACGGAACAGGTGCTGTAATGGCAGTTCCAGCTCACGATGAGCGTGACTATGAATTCGCATCAACGTTCAATCTTCCAATGAAGGAAGTTGTAAAAGGCGGAGACATTTCGAAAGAAGCATATACAGGTGATGGTGCGCACGTAAACTCAGCATTCCTTGATGGTTTAAATAAAGAAGAAGCAATTGTAAAAATGATTGAGTGGCTTGAAGTAACAAGCGCAGGAAATCAAAAAGTAACGTACCGTCTACGTGACTGGTTATTTAGTCGCCAACGTTACTGGGGTGAGCCAATTCCAGTAATCCATTGGGAAGATGGTACAATGACAGCTGTGAAAGAAGAAGAATTACCATTAGTTCTTCCGAAAACAGAGAATATTCGTCCTTCAGGTACAGGTGAATCACCACTTGCAAACATTGAAGAGTGGGTAAATGTTGTTGATCCTGAAACTGGTAAAAAAGGTCGTCGTGAAACAAATACAATGCCACAATGGGCTGGTAGCTGCTGGTACTACCTACGCTACATCGATCCAAACAACAGCGAAGCACTTGTAGACCCTGAAAAAGTAAAACAATGGCTTCCAGTTGATATTTATATCGGTGGAGCAGAGCACGCTGTACTTCACTTACTATATGCTCGTTTCTGGCATAAAGTATTATATGATATCGGTGTAGTTCCAACGAAAGAACCGTTCCAACAATTATTCAACCAAGGTATGATCTTAGGTGAAAACAACGAGAAAATGAGTAAATCAAAAGGTAACGTTGTAAATCCTGATGATATCGTAGCAAGCCACGGTGCAGATACACTTCGTCTATACGAAATGTTCATGGGACCATTAGATGCTTCAATCGCTTGGTCTGAAAATGGTCTTGACGGAGCTCGTCGCTTCCTAGACCGCGTATGGCGCCTATTCATTCAAGAGAATGGTGAATTAAGTGAGAAAATTACTGATGCACCAAACAAAGATCTTGAAAAAGCTTACCACCAAACAGTGAAGAAAGTAACAGAAGACTATGCAGAGCTTCGCTTCAACACAGCGATTTCTCAAATGATGGTATTCATCAACGATGCATACAAAGCTGAAACACTTCCGAAAGAATATGTAGAAGGTTTCGTAAAAATGATTGCACCAGTTGCACCTCACATCGGGGAAGAACTATGGAGCAAACTTGGATACAGTGAAACAATCACATATGCAAGCTGGCCAACATTTGATGAGTCTAAACTTGTAGAAGATGAAGTTGAAATCGTTGTTCAAATTATGGGCAAAGTTCGCACAAAACTAACAATGAGTAAAGACGCATCAAAAGAAGAAATGGAACAACTTGCACTTGAGGCAATCAAAGAACAAATTGAAGGAAAAACAGTTCGTAAAGTAATTGTTGTTCCTGGAAAACTTGTTAACGTTGTTGCAAACTAATTAATTATTAATAAAAGCTCAGAGCGTTTATGCTCTGAGCTTTTTTGCGTGAAAAATAAGCTCAGGATCACCTTCATCTAAGTTTTCGATCATTCCACTACGCATAAATCCATTTGCTTTAAAAACTTTTTGCATATTTGTATTCGATTTGTTCGTTGAAGAAAATATTTTTTGAGTAGGAGAATGTCTTAACATATATGAGATTAATGAGCTTGCATGACCTTGTCTTCTTTTCGTTGGCGAAACAATGATTAATGAGAGGAAAGTATAACCAAAGAAATTTGTATCGTATGTTAGAAAACCAGAAATGGAATTGTCCTCTTTTGCAATGATGCAGGTTCCTTCATCAATAGCGTGTTTAATATAATCTCGTCTACTATCGTCTCCGATCACATCAACATCTATATGTAAGATTGAATCTAAATCATCGATGGAAGCTTTTGCTACGTTCTCCAACGAAAACGCCTCCTTTGAAAAAATAATCAGTTAATTTAGTTTATCATGAATGAAGAACGAAGAAAAAGGCGCGGAATTCCCATATAGACAAACACCTATTCTTCTATAGAAAATATGATAAAAAAGGTAGGTTAAATTGAACAGAAGAGGTGAAAGGAATGAAAGGGATGGACAATAATGCACCACATGGCTTCTTCGGAGGTGGATCGGATAGTTATGGACAAATGATGTTCATGGGAGGAGATGGTCAACACGGATATGGCGGAATTCCAAGTTGGATGGGAGGAGCAGCTGGAGGATTTCCGACGTCAGTGGCGGGTGTACAAACAGGATTCCCAACATCAGTAGCTGGAGTGCAAACAGGATTTCCGGTAGTAGTAGGAGGTACACAAGGAGGAGTGCCTGTAGGTATGCCAACTACATTTCCATCTTTCGTTGGCGGTGTACAAACAGGATTTCCTGTACCTGGCGTTGGTGTTGTAGCTGGTGGAATCGGCGGATTCCCTCAAGGTGTTCACGGTCATCATGAGCATCACGGCCATCATCATCAACAACACGGTCATCATCAGCACCACGGTCATCATCAACAACACGGCCATCATGGTCACCAAGGCCATCATCAGCACCACGGTCATCATCAACAACAAGTACATCATCATGGTCATCATCAAATTCATCCGCAGGCTGTCCTTTATCAAACACACCAAGGCCACCATCATCACCAAGGCCACCATCAGCACCAAGGTCATCAAGATCATCACGGCCACCATCAGCAACAAGTACATCACCAAGGCCACCACCAAATTCATCCGCAAGCTGTTCTTTTCCAAACACACCAAGGCCAACACCATCACCAAGGCCAACACCATCATCAAGGTCAACACCATCACCAAGGCCAACACCATCATCAAGGTCAACACCATCATCAAGGTCAACAGCATCATCAAGGTCAACAGCATCATCAAGGTCAACAACAATACCAACAGTATCAGCAGCAACAACAGCCTTGGGCAGGTGGAATTGGAGCAGGAACGGCAGCAGGAGCAGCAGCTGGTACTGCAGGAGCAGCAGGACACGCGGGACACGTGGGTCATTAATAGACCAAAGGAAAAAAGACATAATAAAAAACTGCTAGGAGATCCTAGCAGTTTTTTTCTGCCTCTTGACGTTGGCGTTCGATTTCCGCACGAAGTTGTGGTTCCGGTGCTTGCCATCCTTCTGGTTTCATAATTTTGCCGTCGCCCTCGCGGAATCGAGGCTTTCCATCAGGGAATAGTTTTGCCATGTTAGCATTGTTTACAATTTCGAATCCTTTATCTGGACGTACGCCCATTTCTGCAAACGTTCCGAATGCAAAGTAAATCAGGTCAATAAGTGCATCATATTGATCTTCAACAGTTGTTGCTTCTAGAAATTCTTCTAGCTCTTCTTGCATAAAGCTAGCACGAATTTTTGCACGCTCTTCTGTTAGTTTTGTTGGAGTACTTGTCACAGGATGTCCGAATTCTTCATGCATTTTTGCAACAAGTTCGTATCCTTTATCTAAACCTTTTTCGTTTGTCATGTTGTTTCATCCTTTCTTATGTTATGCCGAATTTTATTGTAACATAAGGTAGTTATTAAATAAAAAGAACATCTTATGAGAAATAAGATGTTCGCTCGTTATTCTTCTTTCTTAATTAAAACGGATAAAATAAGATCGATGCCAAACATACCAACGAGCAACATTGGTATAACGACAAGTAAATAACGTGTGAAGGAAACATTTTTTAAGTATGTATGAGCAAATAAAAAGACGCCGAGAAATAAAATACCGTTTAAAATAGGCTTTACTAATTTTTTGGACATAAGCTCCCCCGTAAATATCTTTTCTCTCTATATTTGGTAATGAAAAACTCCTCTCTCCGTTGTATCATGCCGGAGGGAGGAGTTCAATCATTATCATTCAATTACGCCAGAATTTGTAATGTTAACTGTGTATTTTATTGTAATGGGAACATCTTTGTACATCTTTCTCCACTCTTCTAATTTAAATGGACGATAATGTTCTTTATACCTTGCACCGAGGCCGAGTGGATCCACATTCAAAGATTTAAACTGTTTAATTAGTTTATTAGCTTTTGCATCTAATTGTTTTTCAATCGTTTTTTCTATTTTTTGTGTATTCTTTTTATTGTCTAAGTTGAACTGTTTAGATAGTTCTTGAATACGAGCTTCTAGTTTGACGTGTATGAAAAATGATGGTTTTCCGTCTTTTATATTTACTTGGTAAGTTGGGACGGATCGAATGTTATTAATGATTGTGTATCCGGAGTTTGCTTTAAATTCATGTGAATCTAATCGGTGTTTTTCCAATAAGCCTTTAAAGGCAAACATATCATGATAATTAATTTTCCCAACATATTTATCTTTTTTTAAAAGGCCGATGCCAGTAATTTTTATTTTATCTTTATCTTTTTTGAGGATTGGTAAATAGGAATCTTGGCCTTCACGATAATATCGATAGGCTCCTAGATGTAGATTGTCAGTAGGTAAAGGGCCTGTTTGCATATTATGGTCTAACATTTTCTTTATATAAATGGCAACGTTAGATGATGTTGTATATTTACCTTTTAGTAAGTCCATCCCAGTTCCTTCTAATAGACCGACATACATTGAGTTCCCGATGTTCACATCCCGAATTAATGTGTCAAAGGAAGTAGATAATCCTTTTTTAGCAATTCTTGTAGTAAATAGAGCAACCCGCATTTGTCCGCTGGCAAATGGTTGAGAAGACTCTAAAGATGTGTCTGCTTTTACTTGTTTTACCGCGTTTGCAGTTCCTTCGAAGACTTGAACTTTATTACCTTTTTTCTGAATGGGACAAACGAATGTCACTTTTACTTTATTATCCTTTGCTACATCAAATACAGTTCCTTGAATAAGTTGTACATCATCGATAATATTTTTTTGTAAACATCCAGTTAGACTGAAGAGTGTTATACAAGAAATAAGTATTAATTTACTTTTACTTTTGATTTTTTCCATTTTCTTTTCACCCACACAATAATAAATAGAATTGGGATGTATATGTAAATAAGCCAAAAACTAACCCTTGATGCATTACTAATAAAGTCATTAATATCATGTCTGTTCGTTAAAAGCTGTGAAGCAATGAGGGTAATGAGCAAAAAAGTAATTAAAACACCTCTTTGTTTTACACGAAATATTTCGTGTGTTCCTCTTGTCGCAGCCCATAAAGGAAGGATAGAGCTTGTAACAATAACGAGAGCGTAAGCCGAGATTGCAATGTACTCTAGCCTTTCTATGAAAGGAAGTTGGATTACTTGGGTCATGGAAAGTTGTGACCATATTGTTTTTGATAATTGTTTTTCACTAAAAAACGAAAAGGCTAAAAGTGTACTAAATAAATATAGAAGGTTTGAAAATAGTGCTCCGTATTGAGCGAATTTATGAGATTGCTTAGGATTTTTCACAAATGGATAAATCATAAGATAAATCTCAAACCCTGTCATACTGTAGATTGACAGCTGGGCGGCTTTTAAAATATCTGAAAAAGAATGTGTGAAAATAGGTAGTAAATTAGGCCAATGTGAGTATTTCAAAACGAATAGGCTAAGAAATAAATATCCCAATGTACCACCAATAGAGATGACGCAAATACCAGTAATTACACGAAATCCAGAAGAAATAATGTAATAGCTAACTAAGCATAAAAAGAGTGTTAACATCCAAGTTGAAGCGGTAGGAAACATCCACACTTGAATAATTTCAACGTATGTTCGAATGACAGAAATGCTGACGGTTAAAAAATAGGCTATAAAGATGAGATTAATGCCGTTTCCTAGCCATTTTCCAAACGTTTGTCGCTGTAAATCAATTAAATTTCCGTTTGTTTCTTTTAACAAGAAATACATCATCCATAGGAGAATATGAATGATGATTCCTGTGATGAAGACTCCTATCCAACCGTCATATCCAGCAGCCTTAGCAATAATACGGGCAAACCCAAGGACGCCGGCACCGAATTGTGCACCGTGAATTAAAAAGAAAACGAAGACGGGTGATATTTGGTGTTCTGCTTTAATTTTACTCATCGATGCACCTCATTTCTTAATCATCAAAATCTGACGTATGTTTCGTAGAAATTCCATTAGTTGCTTTCTTTACGTGTTGCGGTCTTGCTTGAACATCTCGTGTATCAATCATTGTTAATGGAAAACGAATCCAAGAATCTTTAAAGGATTGTTGTCTCGTTGGATAAAAGAGAGCGTACGGCTTACGTAAAGAAGTAAGTCTAAACAAATGGGTAAATAAAAAGATAAATCCAAGAGATATACCGAAAAGCCCACCTATTTCTGCAAATGCAAGAAATGGGAAACGTAGTAATCGAACAGCGTTACCCATTTTATAAATCGGTGTAATGAAGGAAGCGAGTGCTGATAGGGCAACGATAATTAATAAAATATTACTCGTTAAACCAGCTTGTACAGATGCTTGCCCAATTACAATACCGCCTACAATACCGAGCGTTTGTCCGACCTTCATAGGTAATCGAGCGCCAGCTTCTCTTAATAAATCAATAGCAAGTTCCAAGAAAAGTGCTTCTATTAAAGGTGGAAATGGTACTTGAGCCCTTGATAAAATTAATGTTTCAAGTAAGTCACTCGGAACTAATTCATAATGATAATTCAAAACTGCAACGTATAATGGAGTTGCACAAATTGAGAATAGAACAGCGAGCAATCTTAAAATCCTTGAGAATGTAGCGTATAACCAAGAAACGTTATAGTCTTCTGGTGAAATGAAAAAATCGAAATATGATACAGGAGTTAAAAGGACACTTGGAGAACCATCAACAAAAATAGCGATTTTGCCATCAATAAGTGCCTTTGTAACTCTGTCAGTACGCTCTGTATTTATATAGAGCGGGAAAATCGATTTTTCACCCATTAACTCTTGTATATAGGCACTGTCATTAATTTGATCGTATTCGAGAGCACGTAATGATTCTTCTAGAAACTCTACATTATCTTTTTCTGCAAGGTTGTCTAAATACATCATCACAACCTTTGTTTTTGAAAACTCTCCAATAATCATCTCTTTTGTTTGTAACTCTAAAACAGGAAGGCGTTTACGGACTAAATTAATATTTGTATCAATAGCTTCTACAAAACCTTCTTGCGGACCGATAACTGTTGATTCATTTAATGGAGGGCTTGGTGCCCGGTAAGTATCAATTGCAATATTTGCAAGCATACACTTTTGATCTTGCTGATTTAATTGAATAATTGCATGTCCTTTTAAAACCATGTCCTCAATTTTTTGTAAGTCGTTCGTAATTGTAATACCACTCATTGGAATATGTTCTTTTAATTCTTCTAATGAAGCGCAAGGACGTTCCATTAGAGTAGGCATTAAATACTTTTGCAATTTCTCACCATCAAGTGAAGGGCGATAGTAAGAAATCCAATAAGGCATCGTTTCATCGTCAGATGTATGGTAATTAACAAAATCACTAGACTGTTTCAGCTTCTCTATTAAATCTTGTAGAGAATGAATATGGTCATTTTCTGGTTTGCTAAAGTCATAAATGCTGTTACTTTCTGAGCTTTGTTGTTTGTTTTGAGAAGAATCCTCTTGTTTAGAGCTTTGCTGTTTGTTCTGAGAATGATCCTCTTGTTTAGAATTTTGCTGCTTGTCTTGAGAAGAATCCTCTTGCTTAGAATTTTGCTGTTTGTCTTGAGAATTATCGTCTTGTTTAGAGCTTTGCTGTTTGTTTTGAGAAGAATCCTCTTGCTTAGAATTTTGTTGTTTGTTTTGAGAAGAATCTTCTTGTTTAGAGCTTTGCTGTTTGTTTTGAGAAGAATCCTCTTGTTTAGAATTTTGCTGTTTGTTTTGAGAAGAATCCTCTTGCTTAGAATTTCGCTGTTTGTCTTGAGAATTATCGTCTTGTTTAGAGCTTTGCTGTTTGTTTTGAGAAGAATCCTGTTGCTTAGAATTTTGATGCTTGTCTTGAGAAGAAGCATCAGTTTGTTCCTTACTTTTTGGCTCGTCATTCTTATCTTTGTTATGTTCCTTTTGATCATCAGACTGTTGTTTCAAATCAGCTGTCTCTTTTGTATTTGAGTTTTTTTTCTTACGTAACCAATTCCAAATCATATGTATGCCCTCTTTGATTGTGTAATATAGTGCTATTTTGTGGCTAATTTTGTATATTATTCATTTATTTATGAAAAGAAAGAGGAGATTGGCTTGCATAGAAAAAACCCTTTAGTAAGCAGTTCATAAAATGACGGGAAGAAGGCGAGTCTGTGCAAATTGTAAAAAAGGAGAAGTTTGTTTTAAAAGAATTTGTGTTTGAAAATGGTAGGGAGATTCCTGTTCAAATGGGGTATGAGACGTATGGTGCTTTAAATAGAGAAAAATCAAATGGGATTTTGGTTTGTCACTATTTTAGTGCAACAAGTCATGCGGCAGGAAAATATACAGAGCATGATGAGGAAGCTGGTTGGTGGGATGGATTAATTGGACCTGGAAAAGCAATTGATACAAATAAATATTTCGTTATATGTACTGATAACCTTTGTAATGTACAGGTGAAGAACCCTTACGTGATTACAACGGGACCAAAATCGATAAATCCGATGACTGGTTTTGAGTATGCGATGGACTTTCCAGTTTTCACATTTTTAGATGTAGCACGTATGCAATATGAGTTAATAAAAGATATGGGGATTTCAAGATTACATGCTGTAATGGGACCTTCGGCAGGTGGGATGATTGCGCAGCAATGGGCTGTTCACTATCCTCATATGGTAGAGCGAGTGATTGGAGTTATTACGAATCCACAAAATCCAATTATAACGTCGGGAAATGTAGCGCAAAATGCGATTGAAGCAATTCAGCTTGATCCAAATTGGAAAGGTGGAAAGTACGGAGAGGAGCAACCAACGAAGGGGCTTCATTTAGCGAATAAAATGATGTTTATGAACGCATTTGATGAACATTTTTATGAAAAGGCATTCCCGCGGAACAGTATAGAAATGGTACCTTATCAACAATTTTCTGCATTAACATCATTTGAGAAAGAGATAAATAAAGTGACATGCAAAAGTATAGATTTAGTAGATGCAAATTCATGGATGTATACTACAAAAGCAGTCTTATTACATGATATTGCGCATGGATTTTCTTCTTTAGAAGAGGCTCTTTCTAATATAGAAGCGAATGTACTCATGATTCCGTGCAAACAAGATTTACTTCAGCCGCCTCGTTACAATTATAAAATGGTAGAAATATTGCAAAAGCAAGGGAAGTACGCAGAAGTATATGAGATAGAAAGTATAAATGGGCATATGGCAGGAGCGTTAGATATTCATTTATTTGAAAAGAAAGTTTATGAGTTTTTAAATCGGAAAGTATCTAGTTTAGTGTAGGAAATAATTAATGTGGAAAGGTGCATGATTTATAGTAGGCACCTTTTTTTACATGATTTGCAGACGGAAAATATATGAAGCGATTGATAAACCGAAGAAAGCTATACTAAGTAATAGAAATAAGAATGACATTTCTTGAGGGGATTTTATCTTTTTATTATTTTTCATACTAAGAGCAATAACTGCAAAAACTAAGAAAATGATGCCCATAATGAAAAGAAAAAGTGTCATTTTAACTGGCTCCTTTCATAAAACAAGTATATTGAGGATACAATGCGCCAGTTATGTTTGTAAAGAATAAGTTTTGCAGGGAAATTGAGAAATAAATGTTCCATTCTTTGCGTTCCTTCCTTCGCGTGCTAAAATTGATGAGAAATGTTTGTTTAAAGAAGAAACTGAAGGTTTTATTGTATATAAGGAGGAACTACATATGACAGAAGTAAAAACAATTACTACAGAAGAAGTGCAAAAGCGTTTAGAAAATGGAGAAACATTATTTTTAGTAGATGTAAGGGAAGATGAAGAAGTAGCGGCAGGGAAAATTCCGGAAGCTATACATATTAAAATGGGCGATATTCCAAATAAAGTAGATTTCTTTGAGAAAGAGAATGAATATATCTTTATTTGCCGTTCGGGAATGCGTAGTGAAAATGTATGCCATTATTTAAATGAGCAAGGATTTAAAACAGTGAATATGGTTGGCGGTATGCTTCAATATGAAGGCGAAACTAAATAAGTAGCTGCAAAAACTTGAAACGTGTTTGTTTCAAGTTTTTTTCTTTTGCATACAGTGTATAAAGTGAAACTTTAATCAGTAGGGGTTTTGTTCATCCCCCACTGATTATTAGCCTTCACCAATCGGGCGTTTACGGGCAGTTGATCTCTCACCTAACTTCTTTGTCCCAGCCAAATTTTGAGGTGGGAGTCTTACTGCTCGTAAATAGCGGGATAAAAGGGGGATAGGTAAATGGGAATTAACATGCGTAAAGTGAAAATTATAAATAATACAGGAGCTGTTAATGTTGGTGACTGTTATGATATCTCACCTTTAGCTGTGGCAAAAATATATGCGGGTGCTGGAGGGTCGAGTGCGGCTATTTTTTTAAATGGGAAAAGGCAGCCAGAAGCGGTGATTAGAACATCAGTATTCCTTCCGCCATTAGCAACAAGTACACGTACATTAGGTTCGTAAAGGAGAGGTAGAGTGTAAGTATGCCAGCACATATAAAAGAGTTTATTATCGTTAATAACACTGGGAATATATTTACGGGTGATAATTTGAGTGATACTTCGTTTACTGCCTCGAAATCGTATAGTGGTTCAATGGGTTGTACTTGGATTGATGTTGTTACGATAATAGGAACTGAAACGAAGCTTTGTTTACAACCGGGAGATAGTGTGACGACAACGTATACGAGAGGTACTCCTGCTAGTAATCTAACAGGAACAAATACGGATCAAGGTGCAAATGTATCAAATATAGTACAAAGTGTTCCTAATACAGATAATATGGATTCAACAGCTGGACTCCCCTAAGGAATTAAGGGAGTTTTTATTATTTAAAATAAAAAATAGTCTTGGAGATTATTTTTGTAAATAGATTAAGAAGCAGAGGTTTATCTAGTGTGAAAAAGATGGTTTGTAGGTGGTGAAAGTGTGAAAAATCGTGATAATAAAGGGAAACAACATTCGTTAAACTCTAATTTGAGAATTCCACCAGAACTTATTGGGCCTACTTTCCCTCCTGTTCCAACTGGATTTACGGGTATAGGGATTACAGGTCCAACAGGTCCACAAGGTCCGACTGGCCCTCAAGGACCGAGAGGGTTTCAAGGTCCGGTGGGAGAGATGGGACCGACAGGACCGCAAGGAGTGCAAGGGATTCAAGGACCAGCTGGACAAATAGGTGCAACAGGACCAGAAGGACAGCAGGGACCACAAGGATTAAGGGGACCACAGGGAGAAACAGGAGCGACAGGACCTCAAGGAGTGCAAGGGCTACAAGGTCCAATTGGTCCAACCGGAGCGACTGGGGCACAAGGTATACAGGGGATACAGGGATTACAGGGGCCGATTGGAGCTACCGGGCCAGAGGGACCTCAAGGAATTCAAGGAGTGCAAGGGGTACCGGGTGCAACAGGTTCACAAGGAATACAAGGAGCTCAAGGGATACAAGGCCCACAAGGACCGAGTGGAAATACGGGAGCAACAGGAGCGACTGGTCAGGGGATTAGTGGTCCGACTGGAATAACAGGTCCAACAGGGATAACTGGCCCATCTGGAGGACCTCCAGGTCCGACTGGAGCAACTGGTGCGACAGGGCCAGGAGGTGGACCGAGTGGAAGTACAGGTGCGACGGGAGCGACTGGAAATACTGGAGTAACTGGAAGTGCGGGAGTGACTGGAAATACAGGTCCGACTGGAAGTACAGGAGAAACAGGAGCACAGGGCCTGCAAGGAATACAAGGGGTTCAAGGGCGAATTGGACCAACGGGTCCAGAAGGTCCGCAAGGTATTCAAGGTATTCCAGGTCCGACAGGAGTAACTGGTGAACAAGGAATCCAAGGGGTTCAGGGAATTCAAGGGATAACGGGGGCAACTGGAGATCAAGGTCCGCAAGGTATACAAGGGGCCATAGGACCTCAAGGTATAACAGGAGCAACAGGAGATCAAGGCCCACAAGTAATACAAGGGGTACCTGGTCCAACCGGGGACACAGGCTCACAAGGAGTCCAAGGAATTCAAGGGCCAATGGGTGATATAGGACCAACAGGCCCAGAAGGCCCAGAAGGACTTCAGGGTCCGCAAGGAATACAAGGAGTGCCAGGACCAGCTGGAGCAACAGGTCCAGAGGGCCCACAAGGAATCCAAGGAATTCAAGGACCAATAGGAGTAACAGGTCCAGAAGGTCCACAAGGCATTCAGGGAATACAAGGGGTTCAAGGTATAACAGGAGCAACCGGAGCACAAGGAGCAACTGGAGTTCAAGGTGTTCAAGGGAATATAGGAGCAACAGGTCCAGAGGGCCCGCAAGGAGTGCAAGGTACTCAAGGGGATATAGGTCCAACAGGTCCAATGGGTCCACAGGGAATTCAAGGAATCCAAGGGCCGACAGGGGAAGGGACTACAGGAGCAACTGGAGTAACTGGTCCAACAGGTGTAACGGGTCCATCAGGAGGACCAGCCGGACCGACTGGCCCAACAGGTCCATCAGGTCCGACGGGAGTGACAGGTCCATCCGGTGGACCACCTGGCCCGACTGGAGCAACCGGTTCGACAGGAATAACAGGAGATACTGGGGCGACGGGCTCAACTGGAGTGACAGGAGCAACAGGAGAAACGGGAGCAACCGGAGTTACGGGTTTACAAGGACCACAAGGAATTCAAGGAGTGCAAGGAGACATAGGCCCAACCGGTCCGCAAGGTGTTCAAGGTCCACAAGGGATCCAAGGTATAACTGGAGCAACGGGAGATCAAGGGCCGCAAGGAATTCAAGGCCCGCAAGGAATCCAAGGTCCAACCGGTCCTCAAGGAATCCAAGGAGGTCAAGGCCCACAAGGGATACAAGGGGCAACAGGTGCAACCGGAGCACAAGGCCCACAGGGAATTCAAGGGATACAAGGAGTGCAAGGTCCGACTGGTCCACAAGGCCCAACCGGAATACAAGGTGTGCAAGGAGAAATAGGTCCAACTGGTCCGCAAGGTGTGCAAGGTTTACAAGGTCCACAAGGCCCAACCGGGGACACGGGTCCAACAGGAGCGCAAGGCCCACAAGGAATTCAAGGTCCAACGGGAGCAACAGGAGCGACAGGTTCACAAGGAATTCAAGGTCCAACGGGGGCAACAGGAGCGACAGGTTCACAAGGAATCCAAGGTCCAACGGGAGCAACAGGAGCTGGAGCAACAGGAGCCACTGGAGCGACCGGGGTGACGGGAGTTAGTACAACTGCAACGTATGCATTTGCGAATAATACATCAGGAACCGCTATTTCCGTTTTATTAGGCGGTACGAATATCCCATTACCGAACAATCAAAATATTGGACCAGGAATAACTGTTAGTGGTGGAAATACTGTATTTACAGTTGCGAATGCAGGGAATTATTATATAGCCTATACAATTAATTTAACGGCAGGATTACTTGTAAGTTCTCGTATAACTGTAAATGGCAGTCCGCTTGCGGGAACGATAAACTCCCCGGCAGTGGCTACTGGTTCATTTAGTGCACCAATAATTGCTAACTTGCCTGCTGGAGCTGCTATTAGTCTGCAGTTATTTGGATTAGTTGCAATAGCTACATTATCTACAACAACGCCAGGAGCTACTCTAACTATTATTAGATTAAGTTAATAAGCAAAAAAACCTTGGAACTTTTATGTTTCAAGGTTTTTTTATCTCGTTACTTGTAGATAGTCTAATTGGTTAGTAAAGTTTCACTTTATTCACCTTAGCAAAAACATCGCAGTTCGAAAATATATTATAATAGAATGAAAAGAGAGAAATTTGGCAGAAAGGGAGAGTGGCGATGCAGGAGAAGGTTAAAGATTTTTTCGGACGCCCACTTCAAGATTTACGCATCTCTGTCATTGATCGTTGTAATTTACGGTGTACGTATTGTATGCCAGCGGAAGTGTTTGGTCCTGATTATGCTTTTTTGAAAGATGAGTTTTTACTGACATTTGATGAAATAGAGCGATTAGCAAAAGTATTTGTTAGCATCGGTGTACGGAAAATTAGACTTACTGGTGGCGAACCCTTGCTCCGTAAGGACTTAACAAAACTTATCGAACGTCTCGTGAAAATTGACGGTTTAGTAGATATAGGATTAACGACAAATGCGATTCATTTAACGAAGCAAGCGAAGGCGTTAAAAGAAGCTGGGTTACACCGAGTAAATGTTAGTTTGGATGCGATAGATGATAATGTGTTCCGCGCAATTAATGGCCGGAATATGAATACGAAGCCAGTGTTAAAAGGAATTATGGCAGCGAAAGAAGCAGGCCTTGAAGTGAAAGTAAATATGGTTGTGAAAAAAGGAATGAATGATCATCAAGTACTTCCGGTTGCTACGTATTTTAAAGAACAAGGAATCACGCTTAGATTTATTGAGTTTATGGATGTTGGCAGTACGAATGGATGGAATTTTGATCAAGTTATTACGAAACGAGAATTAATTGATATGATTCATGGGGTGCATCCAATTGAGCCAGCTGAAGCTCATTATTTTGGTGAGGTTGCGAAGCGGTATCGATACGTTGGAACGAATGTAGAGGTTGGTTTTATTACCTCCGTTTCTGAGTCATTTTGTTCTTCTTGTACGAGAGCAAGAATTTCAGCAGATGGAAAGTTTTATACTTGCTTGTTTGCGACAGAAGGAATGGATTTAAGGAAACTTCTCAGGGAAAACCTTTCGGATAATGAGTTATTAAAAGCTATACAATATGTATGGGAGAATAGAAAAGATCGATATTCAGATGAACGGACAGAAGAAAGTGCGAAAAATCGTCCGAAAATTGAAATGTCTTATATAGGAGGATAAGAAAGGGGGATGTCGTATGCAAGAGCGATATTCAAGACAAATGTTATTTTCTGGTGTTGGGGAAGAAGGGCAACGGAAAATAAGAGGGAAGCACGTGCTCGTCATCGGTGCTGGTGCGCTCGGAGCAGCGAATGCAGAAGCAATTGTTAGAGCAGGTGTTGGAAAAATAACAATTGCGGATCGTGATTATGTAGAATGGAGTAATTTACAAAGGCAACAATTATATACAGAAGAAGATGCAAAGCATTATAAACCGAAAGCAATAGCGGCAGCAGAACATTTAAAGGCAATTAATTCCGAAGTAGAAATTGTACCGGTTGTGACTGATGTAACGGTGCAAGAAATGGAAGAGTTAATTAAAGGTGTAGATTTAATATTAGATGCGACAGATAATTTTGAAACGCGCCTTCTTATTAATGATATATCGCAGATGTATAACGTTCCGTGGATATACGGGGGATGCGTTGGAAGCTATGGAGTAACTTATACAATCTTGCCAGGAAAAACGCCTTGTTTTCGATGTTTAATGGAGCATCCAGCGAGCGGAGCGACATGTGATACGGCTGGTATTATACAGCCAGCAGTGCAATTAGTAGTTGCGCATCAAATAACGGAAGCTTTAAAAATATTAGTAGAAGATTTTGAGGCACTTCGTGAAACGATGCTATCATTTGATCTTTGGAATAATCAGCAGATGGCATTTAAAGTGAATAGACAGAAAAAGGATACATGTTTATCTTGTGGAAAGTTACGTACATATCCGAGTTTAACATTTGAAGCACAAACGAAAACAGAAGTATTATGTGGGCGAAATACAGTTCAAATCCGTCCAGGTGTGCGTCAGGGGTTTAATTTAGAAGAAATTAAAAAGCGCTTACAAAAAAGTGTGGATGTAAAAGCAACGCCGTATTTATTATCATTTCCAGTGGAAGAATATCGTTTTGTTTTATTTACAGATGGAAGGGCGTTTATTCATGGTACGAATGATATGAATGTTGCGAAACGACTATATGCAAGATATATAGGTTGAACCTAAAGGGGAATCCTTTAGGTTCAAATGGAAAAGGTAGGATTAAGAATTTCTAATATAATCTCCATTTTTTCCGCCCGTTTTTTCAAGTAAGTACGTTTCGCCAATAATCATACCCTTATCAACGGCTTTACACATGTCATATACAGTAAGAGCGGTAGCGGAAGCAGCTGTTAAAGCTTCCATCTCAACGCCGGTACTACCTTCTGTTTTAACTTTTACTTCAATAAGTAGCCGATATTGTTCTTCTGACTGTTTCCAATCAAAAGAGACATCAACACCTTTTAATAATAAAGGATGGCACATTGGGATAATATCAGAAGTACGTTTTGCAGCCATAATACCTGCGATTTGTGCGACAGCTAATACGTCACCTTTACCAATTTCATTGTGAGAGATTTTATCAAAAATTTCTTTTGTAACGAGAATGCTAGAGCATGCTATTGCTGTTCGAACGGTTATTTTTTTGTCACTTATATCAACCATTTTAGCGCGTCCTTGGTCGTTGAAATGTGTGAATGAAGACATGGAATTCCTCCTTGAAGTAATTGCGATTTAATATATAAAGTGTAATCGAGATTAGATATTTTGCAAATATGAGGTGAGAAACAATGGTAGAAAAACGAATCCCGATTCAAGTTGCTGAGGCAGTGGCGCGGGTTATGAAATATGCTAAGCATGGTGAAGTAGAAGAAGTTTCTATTACAGAAAGTTATGGGAGGATTCTTGGGGAGGATGTTGTCTCAGATCACGATGTTCCTCACTTTGATCGTTCTCCTTACGATGGTTTCGCAATTCGAGCAGAAGATACGAAGGAAGCGGGTCAAGAGCATCCGATTGAATTTGAAGTAATAGGAGAGATCGGAGCAGGATCTGTTTTTGCAGAAGAAGTAGGGGCTTTTCAGGCGGTTCGTATTATGACAGGAGCAGCTATTCCAGAAGATTGCAATGCAGTCGTAATGCTAGAACTGACGGAAGGATTCGAGAGGAACGAAAGTACATATATGAAGTTAAAACGTCCTTTCCAAAACGGTGACAATGTGTCATTTAAAGGAGAAGATATAAAACAAAATCAAGTCCTCGTTAAGAAAGGTTTTGTAATCAATCCAGGTGTTGCCGCATTATTAGCGACGTTTGGATATAGCACTGTGAAAGTTGTAAAACAGCCTGTTGTCGGTATTGTAACGACGGGCAGCGAATTACTAGAAGTGCATGAGGCGTTAGAACCAGGAAAAATTAGAAATAGTAACTCTTACATGATTGCCGCTCAAATTATGAAAGCTGGCGGAAAAGTGCGTTACTATGGACAACTTGCTGATGAGTTAGATGCATGTTTTACAGCCGTTAAATCAGCGATGGGTGAGGTTGATATTTTAATTACAACGGGCGGTGTTTCAGTAGGAGATTACGACTACTTACCGGCCATTTATGAAAAGTTACAGGCAAATGTGCTTTTTAATAAAATAGCGATGAGACCTGGAAGTGTAACGACAGTAGCTGAAGTTGATGGAAAGTTACTTTTCGGTTTATCAGGTAATCCGTCAGCTTGTTATGTAGGTTTCGAATTATTTGTACATCCAATTATGAAAACGTATTTGCATGCGAAGGAGCCTCACGTATATAGAACTGATGCTATTTTACAAAAAGATTTTCCGAAACCAAATCCGTTTACTCGTTTTGTAAGAGCGAAAGCGAGTATTGTTAATGGGGCACTACAAGCGATGCCAGTCGGTTTAGATAAATCGAGTGCGGTCTCTTCACTTGCGGATGCAAATGCTTTTATCGTGCTGCCTGGAGGAACGAGAGGATTTGAAGCAGGAATGAAAGTGTCTGTATTATTGTTAGAATGCTCTGAGGGAAGTGATTGGCCGTGGGCAAAGCCTCTTCAATCTTACAAATAGTAGGGTATCAAAATAGCGGGAAAACAACACTTGTAGAGAAGATGGTGCATGCATTAACTGAAAGAGAAATGAAGGTTGCTACAATTAAACATCATGGTCACGGGGGCTTTCCTGAAGTAGCGCAAAAAGATAGTGAAAGACACAGAAAAGCTGGTGCTGTAGTAAGTAGTGTAGAAGGTGCTGGATTACTATCTTTGTCCTCTTTGCGAGATGAATGGTCCTTGCAAGAAATTATCTGCTTGTACGAATTTTTTGAAGTAGATACGATTTTAATAGAGGGCTATAAAGCTGAGAACTATCCGAAAGTAGTGTTACTTCGTTCTGCGGAAGACGCTGAACTTTTACATAAAGTAGAAAATATAGCGGCAGTTATTACGTGGTATGATGCTTCGTCAAATGTACGAGAAGAATATAAAGTATTTCATATAACAGAAGAAAAATTGTATATAGACTGGTTTTTACAAACGGCTAGGGGTGCAAAATGATAAATACGTATTATGAAGTAATTGATACAGAAATCTCGATTGAAGAGGTGACAAAGAAAGTAGTTCGCCGTGAATGTGGTGCTGTTACAACATTTATCGGGACAGTTAGGGAGTTTACGAAAGGGCGTCGTACACTATACTTAGAGTATGTAGCTTATAAGACGATGGCAGAAAAGATGCTACAGAAAATTGGGTCAGAAGTGAAGGAGAAGTGGCCCGGTACACATGTTGCGATTACGCATCGCATCGGCACGCTGCAAATTTCTGATATAGCGGTTGTTGTTGCTGTATCAACGCCTCATCGCAAAGAGGCTTATGAAGCAAATGAATATATTATGGAGCGTATTAAGCAAATTGTTCCGATTTGGAAAAAGGAGTTTTGGGAAGATGGTGACTCATGGATTGGTGACCAATTAGAAAAAACACCATATCCAGCAGGAGAGCCTGGGAAGGAGTTATAAATATGATTCGAGTATTGTTATTTGCGAACTTGCAAGAAGAAGCAGGAACAAGTGAATTACAAATAGAGAAAGAAAATATTACGGTTGCAGAGTTAAAAGATATTGTTGCGAAAGAATATAATGTACCAGTGTCAGCGCCAATTATGGTTGCGATTAATGAAGAGTACGCAAATGAAGATGACACGATACACACTGGTGATGTAGTTGCACTAATACCACCAGTGAGTGGTGGTTAATATTGGATTTATGCTATAAAAAACGACTTTCCTAAATAGGGAAAGTCGTTTTTTTACGGCATTTTGGAGAACACTATCTTATAGGAAAAGGAGGAAGTTATGAAAAAGATATGTGTAATGATTGCAATGATATGTTCTGTTTTTTTCTTTTCTCCAAGCAATTCTTTGGCAAAAGAATCGACGGAACAGCTTTTAGAAAGTGCGTTACTGAATCGATATTACTCGGTTATAAGGCAAGTGACAGAAGATCAATATGAATGTGACTCAGTTACAAATATAAAGCGTCTAGGCAAGAAAGATGAGTTTGTTCCTAGGTTTGAAGTTACGATACAATTTCTTACATTTCAAGGGGCACATAATCCGCCGAATGATAAAGTTACACTTACTTTGGAAGACAATTTAGATCACATAAAGATAAAGAAAGTGGAGCGAGAAAAGAATGTTTCTGGTGCTATTGTAGAAAAGATTTGTGCACGAAAAAACGAAAAAATAAAAGCTCACTCTAATGATTTAGAGCGATAACCTATGACATTTTGTAGAGAAAGGTAATGAGCGATGGATATACTTTTAGCGATTTTACCAGCTATATTTTGGGGGAGTATTGTGCTATTTAACGTGAAACTGGGCGGGGGACCGTATAGTCAAACGCTCGGTACAACGTTCGGTGCACTTATCTTCTCAATTGTCGTTTATATTTTTATGAAGCCGGTATTAACTCCGACCGTTATTGGAGTTGGAATTGTATCTGGCTTATTTTGGGCACTTGGTCAAGCGAATCAATTAAAAAGTATTGATTTAATGGGTGTTTCTAGAACGATGCCGATTTCAACAGGGCTTCAATTAGTCGCGACAACATTATTTGGGGTTATCGTGTTTCATGAATGGTCAACGACGATATCGGTCGTTCTTGGAGTTTTGGCGCTCGTTTGTATTATTATCGGGGTTATTTTAACATCGCTTCAAAGTAAAGAAGAGAAGAATGCAGAGCAAGCAGGAAATTTTAAAAAAGGAATTATTATTTTATTAATTTCAACAGTCGGTTATTTAGTTTACGTAGTAGTTATCCGGTTATTTAACGTGAACGGTTGGTCGGCTTTATTACCACAAGCGGTCGGTATGGTATTAGGCGGGATTTTACTCACATTTAAACATCATCCATTCAATAAATATGCGATTCGAAATATTCTTCCAGGATTGATTTGGGCAGCTGGAAATATGTTTTTATTCATTTCGCAGCCAAGAGTTGGGGTCGCAACAAGTTTTTCCCTTTCACAAATGGGAATTATTATTTCGACGCTTGGCGGGATTTTTATATTAGGTGAAAGGAAAACGAAGCGTCAATTAATTGGGATTGTTATTGGTATCGTTTTTATCATTGCAGCTGGAATTATGCTGGGGATTGCGAAAAGTTAAGGAGGTATTAAAATGTATAGTGATTTAGAAGGGAAAGTCGTCGTTATTACAGGATCAGCAACTGGTCTTGGAAGAGCCATGGGAGTAAGATTTGCTAAAGAGAAGGCGAAAGTTGTTATTAACTATCGCTCCAGAGAGTCAGAAGCGAACGATGTATTAGAAGAAATAAAAAAGGTAGGTGGAGAAGCGGTTGCTGTAAAAGGTGATGTGACGGTCGAGGCAGATGTTGTGAATCTCATTCAATCTGCTGTGAAAGAGTTTGGTACGCTCGACGTTATGATTAATAATGCAGGGATAGAAAACGCGGTACCGTCGCATGAAATGCCGTTAGAGGATTGGAATAAAGTAATTCATACAAATTTAACAGGTGCTTTTTTAGGAAGTCGTGAAGCGATTAAATATTTTGTGGAACACGATATTAAAGGTTCGGTTATTAATATGTCTAGTGTTCATGAGAAAATCCCGTGGCCATTATTTGTGCATTATGCGGCTAGTAAGGGGGGGATTAAGCTTATGACAGAAACGTTAGCGTTAGAATATGCACCAAAAGGTATTCGGGTAAATAATATTGGGCCTGGTGCAATTAATACGCCAATTAATGCTGAAAAATTTGCTGACCCGAAAAAACGTGACGACGTAGAAAGTATGATTCCGATGGGTTACATTGGAAAACCTGAAGAAATCGCAGCAGTAGCAACGTGGCTCGCTTCAGCAGAAGCAAGTTACGTAACCGGAATTACGTTATTTGCAGATGGTGGAATGACTTTATACCCATCGTTTCAAGCGGGGCGTGGGTAATATGAAAGGCCAAAGAGATTTAACTCTTTGGCCTTTTTTAAGCAAAAAAAATAGCGGTCGGCTATTTTTAAAATTAATGATTGATTGTATCTTGAAGAAATTCTGTTGCTTGATGTTCTGAAACATTCTGTACGAGCGCAACTTCACTAATAACCATTTTACGCGCATTATCTAGCATTTGTTTTTCGCTCGCATTTAATGCTCTTTCTTTATTGCGACGAAGTAAATCACGAACAACTTCTGCACTAGCTTGAAGTTTGCCGTTCTTCATTTTTTCCATATTCATTGTATATCTTTGTTTCCAAGAGAGTGAGGGGTCTGATTCCCCATGATGAAATTCAAGAAGTATACCATCTAACGTACCTTTATCGACGATGTAACGTATACCGGATTTTTGTAATTGATTCATTGGAAGCATTACTTGCATATCTTTACTAATGATACGTATAACACAATATTGACGCGTAGTGCCTAATATTTCTTTCTCTTCAATTGCTTCGATGATTCCTGCACCGTGCATTGGATAAACGATTTTATCACCAATTTGAAACAAATCATCCACCTCCATATGTGGTAACCACTTTTAATGATAACATACGAGGATAAAAATGTCAAATTTTATATATTATCACATCTGATATGATGTAGTCAATATATAAAAGTCGTTTTTTTGCTCTTATAAGTTGAATAAATAGGGGGAATTTTTTTAGAAAAATAGTACAGGCGCAGAAAGAGGGCATATCCACTTATTTTTAAGCATAAAATATAAAATCGCTAATACAATATACCTAAATCCGTTCTTTGCAAGGGAGGGAGAGAAGGTGGGGCGCACAATTAGAATTGATATTACAAATAAAGTTGTAGCTAAATTTAGGCAAGATTATTTGGAATTATATACGAGTAAGTTTATGATAGGTAAGTTTTATGTCTATACTGAAGATAAACAATATGTGTTAGAAGACGGATATATATATGAAGATGGAAAGTTTTATCGCATCATAGATACGCACCGTGGCAATAAACAAGCGGCGGAGGGCTGCGATCTAGGATGGTGTTAACATGATTCGTGTGAAAGTGTTTGATGAAAGTCATGAAAAAGACTTAGAAGACGCTGTAAATGTATTTTTGAAAAAAATTGATGATGGAAATTTTGTAGATATAAAGTATCAAGTTGGTGTTTCAATTAACGATGATGAAAATCAAATTTATTGTTTTTCAGCGATGATTGTTTATAAAGCATAAAAAAGAGCTGGGGAGCCAGCTCTTTTTTATGCTTTACGTTGGGACAACATGTGTCGGTAAAATACTCATAATAGATTGTGTTGCGCCGATTTTCTTTTCCGTTAAAAGAACTTTTCCTGCTTCGTGCTCCTGAGCATCAGTGCACATACCGAGGTGATAACGATCACCTAAAAATGGATCAATATAAAAACCGTTTTTGAAAACTTTATCATTCGGGTGTTTTTCATGGTGAATTTCAGAACAGTTAATGCAATAGAACATAGCTTTCATCTCCTTTTTATTTTTGTTTAAAAAAGTGGGTCGGTAGTCATTTCGCTCCTAAGGAAATGTTGAGGAGAAGAGAAATAACTACCTACCCAAATGGCGGGCATACTCCTTCTGATTTTTACATATCTCGCGTATTGTCCCCGAGGGAAGGAGGAGAGACGAAGTACAGATGAGATAAGTTAGGCGCTTCTCTCAATAGGAGTGATAGAGTTTCATGTTGAGAGAAGTTTTTATTTTTTGTTGCCTTTGTGAGTATATTATGAAGGAATGGTGAGAGGGTGTTTGTCCTGTTGAAAAAATGTTGAGAATTTCTCAACAGTGAAAAAGAGTCTTTCTTGACATAAAACCAAAAGGTGTTATATTTTAATGCCGAATAAAGGAGATATAAAATGGAACAACAAAATACATTAAATGATATTAAACAAACAATCGTTTTTAACGCGCCTATTAAAAAAGTATGGGATGTAGTATCGACTGCAGAAGGAATTGCGTCATGGTTTATGCCAAATGATTTCGAATTGGCGGTAGGACATGAGTTTCATGTGCAATCACCTTTCGGACCATCACCATGTAAAGTGTTAGAGATTGATGAGCCAAATTATTTATCTTTCTCATGGGACACAGATGGCTGGGTTGTTTCATTTAATTTGAAAGACCTAGGAGATAATAAAACAGAATTTACGTTAATTCACGGCGGCTGGAAACATCCTGATGAAATCCTTCCGAAAGCGAATGCGAAGAGCTCTATTATTCGCGATAGAATGAATGGTGGCTGGGTAGCGATTGTAAATGAAAAACTGAAAAAGGTTGTCGAAGGTTAAGTGTCCTCGTCAGCAGCGAAATATGATGTGTTTCAAGCAATTGCTGATCCAACCCGCCGAGAAGTGTTACGGTTATTAAGTGATAAAGAGTTACCAATTTCAAAAATAACGGATCATTTTCCGATGAGCCGTACTGCAGTTGTAAAGCACCTTCATATTCTTTCAGAAGCGAATTTAGTGAGTGGAAGAAAGAGTGGAAGAGAGAAGATATATCGTTTGCATCCAGAACCATTAGAGGAATTACAGCAGTGGCTCTCGTACTATGAACGATTTTGGGATAATAAATTGTCCGTGCTTAAACATATTGTGGAGAATGAAGAGTAGATTTTATGCAAAAAGGATGACCAAAATGGTCATCCTTTTTTTATTGTTCACTTGTTTGTTTAGCTGGCTTTAATAGGATCCAAGCGATAATTAATGTGAATACCGCTAATACGAAAGTGCTCATATAAATGACGTGTACACTTGATGCTAATGCGGATTGTGACTCAGTTGCTACGTTTGCTGTAGCCCCTCCATGTCCCCCAGAAGAAACAAGATCAAGGTTTTTAATGCCACGTGCATGAATCATCGTATTGAAGATCGTTCCGAAGATTGCAGCTCCTAGTGTTTGACTAAATGTATTAATAAATGTATTTAAACCAACTGCCGTTCCGCGCGTATTCGCGGGTACAGCTGCTTGAATTGTTACCATGTAAATTGGTGTAACAAGCCCCATTCCTAAGCCGAATAATCCGACTGCAACATAAATAAGGAATGATGGTGAATCTGTTGATAATGTAAATAATAAGAAAGTAGCAACTGATAAAATGCTAGCTCCAAGTAAAATAATTTGTTTCGTTTGTAACTTGCCAACTAAGTTGCCGGAGAACATAGCACCGAATGTCCACATAACAGGAATCGGCATTAAAATGAGTCCAGCCTCTGTCGCATTTTTTCCTAAAACACCTTGGCTCCAAATTGGAAGATACACTGTAATACTAATAATCATTGCGCCAGCAATAAGTGTTAGTATGTTTATTGTAGATAATGTACGGTTAGAGAAAAGTGCTAGCGGAATTAATGGCTCCGGAGACTTTTTCTCGATGTATAAGAAAATAATGAATGAAACAGCGGCAAAGATTAATAGGCCGATAATTGAAATGTCTCCCCAGTTTTGCTTACTGCTACCTGTTAATAATGCGTATAGTAAAGCAATTGTACTTAATGAGAAAACTGTCGCACCAAGATAGTCGATATGTTGCTTAGCGGTGGACTTAACAGATTCCTTATAAGAAGTGGCAAACATTAAGCAAGCGATAATTCCAAAAGGAACGTTTAAGAAGAAAATATAGCGCCAAGAAAGAGAATCAACTAAAAATCCACCTACTAACGGCCCAATAACACCAGATACACCCCAAACGGCACTCATCCAGCCTTGTGCTTTCGCGCGGTCTTTAGCTTCGCTATATAGATCTCCAATAATCGTCATTGTGATCGGCATAACAGCACCAGCCCCTATACCTTGAAGAGCACGGAAGAAGATTAATTGTTCCATTGATGTAACGACTCCGCAAAGTGCAGAACCGATTAAGAAGATTGTTGCTCCGATGAGCAGAACTTTTTTACGGCCGAATAAATCAGCTAGCTTTCCGTATATTGGAGTCGAAACAGCTGTTGCAAGCATATAGATTGCATATACCCAACTAACAAGTTCGACACCTGACAAATCACTCGTTATACGAGGGATCGCTGTACTAACAATCGTTCCTTCTACCGCAGAAAGAAACGTCATTAGCATTAAAGACATCATGACTTTTTTTCTCATTTGTTTTCCCCTTACCCTTTTTCGAATATTCAACAATATAAAATATAAAGGTACTAAGGTATATAAAGCAACAAAAAAGCAATGGGAAGTTAGGAGGATGGGATATTTTTGAAGAAACGGTCGATATATTTAAAGTATCGCCAATATAATTTCGTGTACTGCTTTGCTATTTCAACATACTAAAAAAAGAAACAGGAGTCCCTGTTTCTTTTTTTAGTATTGCATTTTCGCATTTTGTCCTGCTGTTGTTCCGGCAATTCGGCCAGTAACAAGGGCAGATGTAATGTTATAGCCGCCAGTATAACCGTGAATATCAAGAACTTCTCCGCAGAAGTATAAACCATTCGTGAATTTCGAAGCCATTTCTTTCGGGTTAATTTCTTTAACGGATACCCCTCCGCCAGTAACGAATGCTTTTTCAATTGACTGCGTACCATTTACATGGACGGTAAATTCTTTAAAGTCTTTCACAAGTGCGCGAATCTTCTCATGAGAAACTTGTCCAGCTTGTTCGCTACCGTCAATTTCATTTTTTTCTAATAAGAATAGGAAGTAACGTTCAGGAACATAGCCTTTTAAAACGTTTTTAATTCCTTTTTTCGGATCTTCTTTCATTTGTTTCAGCATGCGCTGGAACAGTTGCTCACTATTTTCTTCTGGCAATGCATCGATACTCATGTGCACTGTGTTCGTTTTAAACTTTTTCATCGCTTTCACAACGAATTGGCTACAGCGAAGAGCAGCAGGACCAGATAGACCGAAGTGAGTGAAAAGCATGTCCATTTTATGAGAAATGATAACTTTTCCTTTCGGGTTTAATACACTTAAGTTTACATCTCGTAAAGCAAGACCTTGTAATGTGCGGTCACGAATAAACGGTTCGTTTGAAAGAATTGGTACTTCTGTTGGGAAAAGTTCTGTAATTGTATGCCCAGCTTTTTCAGCCCAAGCGTATCCGTCTCCAGTAGAACCAGTTTGAGGAACAGATTTTCCGCCAACAGCGATAACGACGTGATTCGTTTCTAACACTTCACCTGTTTGCAGAATAACAGCCTTCGTTTGACCGTTTTCATACTCAATCGTTTCGACAGGCGTATTCGTACGTATTTTCACACCTAAGTCTTTTAATCGTGTTAACAGTGCATCTACAACAGATTGCGCTTTATTTGATACTGGGAACATGCGGCCATGATCCTCTTCTTTCAGTTGTACACCGAGATTTTCGAAGAATGTAATAATATCTTCATTACTGAAAATAGAAAAAGCACTGTATAAGAAGCGACCATTTCCAGGTATATGTTTAACGATTTCATCAAGTGGTAGACGGTTCGTTACGTTACAACGACCACCACCAGAAATCGCAAGTTTACGTCCTAGTTTATTTCCTTTATCAAGAAGTAAGACGCTTGCGCCTTCTTCAGCAGCACCGATTGCAGCCATTAGCCCTGAAGGACCGCCGCCGATGACAATAACATCATAATGCATAATATATCGACCTCATTTTCTACATTTCCTGCCTAAAAGAATAGCATGTTT
Organism: Bacillus sp. SRB_331; assembly: GCF_003264175.1. Taxonomy (NCBI): domain Bacteria; kingdom Bacillati; phylum Bacillota; class Bacilli; order Caryophanales; family Bacillaceae; genus Bacillus; species Bacillus sp. SRB_331. Next base: position 105,803 of record NZ_NADV01000011.1, read on the forward strand.
TCCCTTAAAAGAAAAATAGAGTGAAGTACTGCTTAAGAGGAGAATTGTGGTACAATACAAAAGTTAGAGTTCAGCATTATCCTGCTATTTATGGGCAATAAGACTACTATCTTAAGATTTATGAGAAGTAAAGAGGGAGTTAAAAAGGTCCGTAAATGCTCGAATGATTAGTAGGAGGGGAGTCTCCCACTAATTATAGTTTCACTTTATCCCGCATTAACGGGCAGTAAAACTCCCACCTCAAAATTCGGCTAGAGCAAAGAAGTTAGGTGGGAGATAAACTGCCCGTAAAAGCCCGATTGGTTCAACTAATAATCAGTGGGGGATGAAAAAAACCCCCACTAATTATAGTTTCACTTTATGTAGATGTAGGAGGATTTTCGTATGTCCGATTCAAAATTTCTGCGCGGAACGCTTATTGTGACGTTAGGGACATTTTTAGTAAAGTTCTTAGGCATGATTTACGTTTTTCCGTTTCATGCATTAGTAGGCACAGAAGGCGGAACGCTCTATACATATGGATACATTCCATATACGATATTTTTAAGTATCGCAACGGCAGGAGTGCCGCTTGCTGTTTCTAAGTTTGTTTCCAAATATAATGCCCTTGGAGATTATAAAACGAGCCGGAGAATGTTCCGCTCGGGAATGGTTATGATGATAGTAACAGGAGTTCTTTCCTTCTTAGTACTGTACATGACCGCACCATTATTTGCAGAAGCAATGCTTGGTAAACAAAGTTTACAAAATAAGATAGAAGAAGTTACGACGATTATTCGCCTCGTAAGTTTTGCGCTTATTGTTGTGCCGGCAGCAAGTTTGATTCGTGGTTATTTCCAAGGCCACCAATCGATGGGACCGACTACGGTTTCACAAATTATTGAGCAAATTATTCGTATCGTCTTTTTATTAGCGGGTAGTTTCATCGTTATTAAAGTACTTGGCGGTACAGTAGCAACGGCAGTTGGGGTTGCTACATTCGCTGCGTTCGTTTCAGCAGTTGGAGCACTTGGCGTATTAATTTGGTACTGGTTAAAACGTAAAAAATATTTGGATCAATATTTAATTGAGCAAACTGTACCAGAATCGACGGTAAGTACCGCTCAATTGTTTAAAGAGTTGTTTGCATATGCAATCCCTTACGTTGTAATTGGATTAACAATTCCTTTATATCAACAAATTGATACATTGACATTTAACTCTATTATGCAGGCGATTGGTCAAGGAGATATCGCAGAGCGAGCGCTCGGTATTTTCACGATGTGGACGCATAAATTAATTATGATTCCAGTATCACTTGCAACAGCGTTTAGTTTAACGCTCGTGCCAGCGATTACAAAGTCGTTTACTGAAAAGCAATACCGTTATTTGAAATTACAAATTACACAAACATTCCAGGCGAATATGTTTTTAACATTGCCAGCAGTTGTCGGTATTTCTACACTTGCATATCCGATTTACACTGCTTTCTACGATTCAGACCCACTAGGTGGACAAGTATTAATGTGGTATGCGCCAGTTGCATTGTTATTCGCTTTATTCACAGTAACAGCAGCAATTCTGCAAGGGATTAACCAGCAGAAACATGCGATTGTTGCGCTTGTGATGGGTGTTATTTTGAAATTTGCATGTAACGTAATCTTTATTCGTTATTTCGGTACAGTTGGGGCGATTTTGGCTACTGCAGTCGGCTTCTTAGCTTCCGTATGGTATACGAATAGACAAATTAAAAAACACGCACACTATTCATTTGGTGTTGTATATAAGAGAACATTCCAAATTGCAGTCTTAACACTTGTAATGGTTATTGCTGTAAAACTATCACAATGGCTTCTATCCTTCATGATTTCGCCTGATGGCCGTATTGGTGCTCTTATTACAGTTGCGATTTGTGCAGGTATTGGTGGTCTTGTTTACGGATTGGTGGCGATTCGCACAGGAGTACTAGAAAGAGTATTTGGCGGAGAAGCTTTAGAGAAAATCCAGCGTAAACTTGGTAGTAGATTCAAAATAAAGTTGAAATCAAAAGGGGCGTAAATACGTCCCCTTTTCTATGATAAATAAAGAAGGTGAAGAACATGAGATTAGATAAATTATTAGCGAATATGGGACACGGAAGTAGAAAAGAAGTAAAGAAATTACTGAAAGACGGCGTTGTGAAGATTGATGGAACGCCAGTGAAAGATGCGAAGTTTCATGTGAATGTAGAAGAGCAAGAGGTTATGATTCACGGTGAAGTTGTGGAATATAAAGAGTTTGTTTATTTAATGATGCATAAACCACAAGGTGTTATTTCAGCGACAGAAGATGATAACCACGAAACAGTAATAGATTTATTAGAATTAGAAGATGCGATTTTCGATCCATTCCCTGTTGGAAGGCTCGATATTGATACAGAAGGTTTCTTATTAATCACAAATGATGGGAAGTTAACGCATCAACTATTATCTCCGAAAAAGCATGTGCCGAAAAAATATTATGCACACATTTCAGGTGTTGTAACGGAAGAGGATGTAATAGAATTCGCTAAAGGTGTTATTTTAGAAGATGGCTATGAAACGAAGCCAGGCGAACTTACAATTTTAAAAAGTGATGATATTTCTGAGATTGAACTCGTTATTACAGAAGGAAAATTCCATCAAGTGAAGCGTATGTTTGAAGCGGTAGGGAAAAAAGTAGTTTATTTAAAGAGAACAGAGATGGGACCTTTAATGTTAGATGAAGAGTTAGAACTTGGGCAATATCGTGAATTAACAGATGAAGAAGTAGAAATGTTAAGGACGTATCAAGTAGATAACGAAAAGTAACGCCAATTTCAGAGCATAGAAAAGACCCCTTTCTAATGAGTTAGAAAGGGGTATGTATTTATTTACATACAATTATTTTTTATTATGAGGTCATTCTCACTTTCTTTCCTGTCGTTGTCCACTTGCCGCGGCAAGGGCTATACACGAGTTCATTAAACTGCAACACATTTAGATCACGTTGTATTGTTCGCGGTGTGATCCCGAACTCATCTACAAGGTCTTTCGTTGTTACCGTACCGTTTTCATTGATGTACATATAAATCGATTTAATGCGTGTTAGCATACGAGTAGTTGTAGGTTTCAAGAGAAAACCGCTCCTCTACTAGTTTTTTTGACCCCATTCAGGAAAGAAGGTCGTTACTACCATTGTACTCTACATGATAAAATTCATGCTTTAATCTACTTAAATTTTACAAAAGTTTAACAAATATTCATATAGAAAAATATTGGTAGTTGACATTATATATTTGGTCAGTCAACTAACTCATAAATTTCTACGTAAAACGCCAAATTCCTGCAAATTTTTTTGAGAAAATAAAATAAAAACTAATAAGAAATATCTGAAATATTACAATTGTTCGTCATTAGATTTTCATGTATGGCATAAGAGATTTTCGTTTGCTATGATGAAAGAGACAATATAGTGAAGGATGGATGCGTGATGTCAACGATTAATTGGACAGAAGAAGTTACAAAACGAAAAGATGATTTAATTCGTGATACACAACAATTTTTACAAATTAAAAGTGTATGGGAAGAAGAATCTGCGAAAGAGGGCGCACCATTCGGTGAAGGTGTAGAAGAAGCTTTATCTTTCATGTTACATAAAGGAGAAGCAGAAGGTTTCACTTCTAAAAATTTAGAAGGATATGCAGGTCATCTTGAAATGGGACAAGGAGAAGAGTTAGTAGGTATTCTTTGTCACGTTGATGTTGTACCAGAAGGAGACGGCTGGACAACTCCTGCGTATAGTGCGGATATTCGCGATGGAAAGATTTTTGCACGTGGTGCAATTGATGATAAAGGGCCGACGATGGCAGCTTATTATGCGATGAAAATCGTTAAAGAATTGGGCTTACCTCTTTCAAAACGTGTTCGTATGATTTTAGGAACAGATGAGGAAAGTAATTGGAAGTGTGTAGATCATTATTTTAAAAATGAAGAAATGCCAACAATCGGTTTTGCGCCGGATGCAGATTTTCCGATTATTAATGCGGAAAAAGGAATTTCTGACATACAAGTTGTGCAAAGTGGTGGCGAAGAGAAAGAAGGCACATTTAAGCTTATTTCATTTGAGTCAGGTCGTCGTTTAAATATGGTTCCTGATTTTGCAGAAGCAGTTATTACAGGAGAAGATGTAAATACACTTACAGTAGCATATGAAGAGTATTTACAAACTGCTAAAAAAATAGGTAAAGCAATTGTAGAAGGAAAGACGGTGACGTTGCAAATCAAAGGGATTTCAGCTCACGGATCTACTCCGGAAAAGGGAGAAAATGCAGGTTTATTATTGGTAAACTTCTTAACGAAAGTTTCTATTGATGGAAAAGGGGCTTCATTTGCCTCGTTTGTAACAGAAACATTTACAGGTGATATTATGGGAGAAAAAGCTGGTATTTCTTATAAAGACGATATTAGCGGGCCGTTAACAGTGAATGTTGGTCGCCTGTCTTACTCGCAAGAAAACGGTGGTAATTTAGGGTTAAATGTACGCTATCCAGTTACAACTAACTTTGAAGAAACGATTGCAAAGTTAAAAGAATATGTTGGTACTCATGGATTTGAAGTAGCGGATTATTCTAACTCTCGCCCGCATCACGTTGACAAAGATCATACGTTAATTCGTACTTTACAACGTGTATATGAAGAACAAACTGGTGAAAAAGCTGAATTGTTAGCAATTGGCGGTGGTACTTATGCTCGTTCATTGAAAGCTGGCGTTGCATTTGGCCCGTTATTCCCAGGAAAAGAAGAACTTGCGCATCAAAAAGACGAGTACATTGAAATTGAAGATTTATTAAAAGCGACAGCGATTTACGCTCAAGCAATTCATGAATTAGCGAAATAAAAGATATTTAAATAATGACCGCTCTCTACTTTAGAGGGCGGATTCTTTTTAGCTGAATGAGATAAGGAAGAAAAGCAACAATAACATAAAGGAGACGATGTAGATGGTGCCGCATTATTTTGTCGCAGTAACTTTACCACGTCATATAAAAGAAATTCTTTCTAATTATAAAGAGGAAATGAAGGATGAATTACCATTTCGCTCGTGGGTACATGAAGAAGACTATCATATTACCCTTTCATTTTTAGGAAGTGCGACAGAGGAACAGTTAGAAGGAATAAAGAATGGATTACAAACACTTACAGAAAAAACGGAATTATCGTTCACGTTACAAGGACTTTCTACATTCGGACAGGTGGACCAGCCGCGTATATTTTGGGCGGGGATAAGTGATAATCAAGATTTGTTTACTTTACAAAAGCAAGTGCATACAATTTGTGAAGAAAATGGCTTCTCTCTAGATACACGTCCTTATCATCCACATATTACTGTTGCGCGTAAATGGGTAGGAGAAAAAGTGTTTGATCTGACAAATGTAAAAGAGTTACCTGTAACATCATTTCAAGCAGATACGATTACTTTGTATGAATCTCACGTTAAGGAAACGCCGAAGTATAAATCGATTACTGAAATAAAACTACAAAAATAGAATGTATGAAAACGTTTTTTATACAGGTGAATATACTATAGGGAATAATGTGTTACTGTATAGAGCTTCGCTGATAAGAAAAACCTTATCATTTGCAGCTCGTTTCATTTTAACTTTAAGAATGATGGTGATTTTTTATGTTGAAAGTAAAACGTCCATTTGATGCCTATTTAGATGAAATGAATAAAATTACAATTTTGCTCCCGCATGCGTATGGAACAAGCCGGACATTTCGTTTACAAGAAGGAAGCAATGTGAAAGAGTTACCGATTGTTCATACTATTGCTCTTCCAGATGCAACGAAGTATGAATGCTTTATAGAAGAGCCGATAGATGTGGGGAAGTATTATACAGTACGGGATGAACGGAATGAAGAAACAGATTTACAAATAGGCGCTGTGATTCGAACAGTAGTTTTCGATGAAAAATATTATTACGAAGGTACCGACTTAGGTGCTGTGTATACAAAAGAAGAAACAATATTTAAAGTATGGGCTCCGACTGCAAGGCTTGCGAAAGTACGGATTTATAAAAGTGATAAAGAATATATTGATTATGAAATGTACAGAGAAGAAAACGGAGTATGGATTCATACATTACAAGGTGATCATGATGGAGCACGATATACATTCCTTGTTTGTATTAATTTAATATGGAACGAAGCGGTTGACCCTTATGCAAAGTCTGCGACGATAAATGGAAAATACGGCGTCGTTATCGATTTGGAAAAAACGAATGTGACAAAACGAGTAGAATTATCACCATTACAGTCAATGACAGATGCCATATTGTATGAACTGCATATTCGTGACGCTACTATTCACCCAAACAGTGGGGTGAATAAGAAAGGAACATATAAAGGGCTAATGGAAGAGGAGACAGTAGGGCGAAATGGGACATTAACAGGATTGTCTCATATAAAAGATTTAGGCGTTACACATGTTGAACTATTACCTTTACATTGTTTTGGTGGTATAGATGAAGTGAATCCTGCTTCCGCATATAATTGGGGCTATAATCCGTTATATTACAATATACCAACAGGATTTTATGTTACAAACCTTTCTGATCCATATAACAGGATAGTAGAGTGTAAACAACTAATTGAAACATTTCATGATCACGGTATTCGAGTGATTATAGATGTTGTATATAATCATGTTTATGAAAGAGAATTATCATCATTTGAGAAGCTTGTCCCGGGATATTATTTTCGTCATGGGGAAGACGGTATGCCTTCTAATGGGACGGGAGTTGGAAATGATATAGCATCTGAACGGAAAATGATGAGGAAATTTATTATAGAATCTGTTTTATATTGGCTTACTGAATACAATGTTGATGGATTCCGATTTGATTTAATGGGAATTTTAGATGTTGAAACGATGAATGAATTACAAAAAGAAGTACGAAAAATAAAGCAGGATGCGCTGTTATTAGGTGAAGGATGGGATTTGCAAACACCGCTTCCTCTTGAAGAGAAAGCGACGTTAAATAATGCGAATAAAATGCCATGTATCGCACAGTTTAATGATCAATTTCGTGATGGAATAAAAGGAAGTACTTTTAATATAAATAAACGTGGCTTTGCATTTGGTGGGCATGTAGACTGTAATCATTTGCAGTATATAGTAGCTGGTAGCCTTTTAAGTATGAAAGAAACAGGATTGTTCCTAGAGCCAGTACAAAGCATCAACTATGTAGAATGTCATGACAATATGACGATGTGGGATAAACTAGTGCAAAGTAATCCAGAATCAGAAGAAATTTTGAAAAGGCGTCATCGTTTAGCAACTGCAATGGTTATTCTTTCACAAGGGATTCCTTTCTTACATGCGGGGCAAGAGTTTTATCGTACGAAGCAAGGGAACGAAAATAGCTATAATGCAAATGATGAAATTAATCAATTAGATTGGGATCAAAAAGAGAAAGAGATGGAGACCGTTAACTATATAAAAGGGTTAATTGCGATTCGCAAAGGGCACGGGGCATTCCGATTACAAAATGCGGACCTTATAAAAAAGCATATGACTTTTTTGCAAACATCTACAGAAGTACTGGCATACCACCTAGAGCATGTAGAATTATTTGGACCGTGGAAAGAGATTGTAGTTTTATTTAATAGCGGTTTGGAAGCTAAAACGGTGCAGCTTCCAAAAGAAGAAACGTGGCATGTGTTAGTAAACGAAAAGCAAGCGAAAATAGAGCCAATTTCTTCATTTAGAGGAAAGGAACTTCAATTGGCTCCAATTAGCACGTATATATTGACGATAATGTGACAAATCGCTACTTGACGATGAGAATGTAATAAATGTAGAATTGACAAAGGTGACGATTTTCATAAGTTGTCATTCTATGATTGATTTTGTAAAATAAACTAGAAGAACAGGTGATTTATCCTGTTTTCGGCTTATGCCAAGTTTTTTCATTCAAATACAGTAAAATATATGAATCCACAACATGTGTAGAAATGTTGCGGTTTTTCTTTTCATAACTATAAAAGATAAGGATTTGTTAACGGGTAATGAATATGGAATGGTTGGAACAATTATTAGGAAAAGAGTGGAGTCTTATACCGGCTGGTGGAGTAACGGGCGATGCATATATTGCGCAAAACGGACAACAAAAGTTATTTTTAAAGCGGAATACATCGCCCTTTTTAGCGGTATTGTCAGCAGAAGGAATTGTTCCAAAATTACTTTGGACAAGAAGGGTAACGAACGGTGATGTAATTTCTGCTCAAAAATGGCTTCCGGGACAGAAGTTAGAGCCAGAGGATATGAAACTAGAACGTGTTGCGAAACTTTTGAAGAAAATACACTCCTCTAAAGCGCTTGTGCAGATGATTCAAAGGCTAGGAAAGCAGCCGCTTCATGCGCAAGAGTTATTACAACAATTACAGCTCGTTTTAAGAGGAGATATAAGAGTTGATGAAACAATTCAGCAAGGTCTGCAATATTTAACGGAGTCATTAAAAGATATTGAGTACAATGAATTCGTTGTATGCCATTGTGATGTAAACCATAACAATTGGATATTGTCGGACGAAGATGAATTGTTTTTAATTGATTGGGATGGGGCTGTTATTGCTGACCCAGCTTTAGATCTTGGTATGTTATTATATTGGTATGTTCCGCGCCATGAATGGAGTGAGTGGCTCGGATATTATGAGATTGAACTAGATGAATCATTGCTTAGGCGTATGAGATGGTATGTGATAGCACAAACGATTTTATCTATGCAATGGCACACAACAAAAAAGCAGCAAGCAGAAGCTAAATATTGGCATCAATATTTACAGCAACTACTTGCTTCAGAATAATACTTAAGAAAAATTGTCCATTCCAGCAATCCACTGAGTAAGTTGTTCTTGATTATTGGAAATATGGTTGTCCAAATTAGAGGAAGATTTACCCGATTGACTATAAGAATATACATCGTTTAGCATTACTTTAGTGTCACTACTTATACTATCGTTTGCGAGTAACGATTGAATGAGTCGCTCTAATTGCTCGCATTCAGAAACTGTCCCGCAGCAATCACTTTGATGGTTGATTAAAATATCTTTTAATACTTCTAATTGATGCTGTTGATTAATTGGCATGAACGGATCATCCTTTCGAGTGTTTTTCTCTCCCTAGAAATGTAAGAGAAAAAGCTGTTTCGTCATGGAATGTTTAATGCTTTATGTAGTTTTTATCAAAATGGTACATCTTATACTTGAAAGAAACGGACCGAGTGCTCGTACGTACTTGGTTTTTTGTTTGATAGATTGATTAAAACAGAAAGAAGGAATTTTTCCTTTAAAATAGTTTTGTAAAGAGAGGGAGACATCTATGCGTTTAAGACATAAGCCTTATGCAATGGATCGAATTAATGAGTATTCACATATCGTAATTGGAAACCCAGAGGAGAGTGCTGGTAACTGGAAAGAAATATTTGGAAATGAACAGCCAATTCATATTGAAGTAGGTACAGGACGTGGCCGCTTCATGTATGATATGGCAAAAGCAAATCCGCATATTAACTATATTGGAATTGAAAAATTCACAAGTGTTGTTGTAGATGCACTTGATAAATTAATTGAAGAAGAAGTACCGAACTTAAAGTTAATTAATAAAGATGCTGAAGATTTAACAGTTTTCTTTGCGAAAGGTGAAATTGACCGCGTTTATTTAAACTTCTCAGATCCATGGCCGAAGAATCGTCATACGAAGCGTCGTTTAACGTATAAAACATTTTTACGCAATTATGAAGAAGTGTTAGTAGATGGCGGAGAAATTCATTTCAAAACTGATAACCAAGGTTTATTTGAATATTCTATTATGAGTATGGCTGAGTATGGTATGTTATTAACTTACCTTAGCCTAGATCTTCATAATAGTGATTATGAAGGAAACATTATGACAGAATACGAAGAGAAATTTTCTAGTAAAGGTCATCGTATTTATCGAGTTGAAGCAAAATATCGTACGGAGCCTATGCAGTAATGCATAGGTTTTTTATATGAAAAATAATCGGAATATTATGTTAAAATTAAATAGAAAAGGGGGATGGGATATGGAACAGTTACAAATTGGAAATATAAAAGTGACGTGGCTAAAAGGTGGGAATACACATTTAGATGGAGGCGCGATGTTTGGAGTTGTACCAAAAGTACTTTGGTCACGAAAATATAAACATAATGATACAAATCATATTTATTTACGAACAGATCCGTTACTCTTACAAACGAAAGAAGGAAACATGCTTATTGATTCAGGGATAGGGAATGGTAAATTGAATGAGAAAATGAAGCGGAATCAAGGTGTAACAGAAGAATCATCAGTTAAGGAATCTTTAGAAAAATTGGGACTGCATAATGAAGATATTCATTACGTCTTAATGACGCATCTTCATTTTGACCATGCATCTGGTTTAACAAAATGGGAGGGAAATCGCCTTGTTCCGGCGTTTCCGAACGCAACGATTTATGTAAGTGAGACTGAATGGAATGAAATGAAAAATCCGAATGTTAGATCGCGTAATACATATTGGAAGGAAAATTGGGAGCCAATCGTTGATAAGATTGTTACGTTCAGGCAAGAAATAGAAATTACGGATGAAATAAAGATGGTGCATACGGGTGGTCATAGCGATGGACATGCTGTTGTCGTCCTTGAAAGTCAGGGTGAAACGATGCTTCATTTAGCGGACATTTTACCGACGCATGCACATCAAAATGTATTATGGGTAATGGCATACGATGACTATCCAATGACATCGATTGAACATAAACAAAAGTGGATGAAGTATGGTGCTGAAAAAGAGGCGTGGTTTACTTTTTATCATGATGCATATTACCGTGCAGTAAAGTGGAATGAGGAAGGGCATATAGTGGAGAAGATAGAGAGAAAAACAAATATAGAAGCTTAATATTAATAAGAGGAAGGTGTCCAAAAATATTTATTGGAACAATCTCCACTTATTATGTATTGCTGTTATTATCAGCTTTTGTTGGTAATTCTAAAAAAAAAAGAGGTTCACCTAATGGGAAACCTCTTTTTATGCTGCTATAACCTCTAAAACAGTACCTGTTTTAGCATCAACTAAAAATTCAAATCGTTCTTGTATTTCATCTAACATCGTTGTAAGACCGCCGCGATAAACTTCGTACGCGACATCATATTTTTCAAATGCCTCCGGAACCATATGTACCCAAGAGCCAGTAATTTCACCTTTATGACTTAATGCTTGTTTCACCATTTTCAATGCTTTTTCTGAAGAAATATGGGATTGTTCTTGTACTTTGTTTGCAACGAAATAACCAGCTGCGAACCCAACGCCAAGACCTGTGACTAAACCTTTCCAGCTCATATATTCACCTCAATTCTGTAAAATAAAAATAGTGTACCAATAATAATTATAATGCAAATGCAACTAAAAAAGAAGAAACTAGAAACATTTCGAAAATTTCGTTACAATAAAAGAGGTATTCTACTAAGGTTTGAAAGAAGGGGACTTCGTGAATAAAGAGACATTACAATTATTTCGTACGTTAACAGAATTACAAGGTGCATCAGGTTTTGAACATGATGTGCGCAGTTTTATGAAGCAAGAATTAAGCAAATATGCTGATGAGATTGTGCAAGACGGTTTAGGTAGCGTATTTGGTCTGAAAAAAGGGGACGAAACTGGCCCGCGCGTTCTTGTAGCAGGTCATATGGATGAAGTAGGTTTCATGGTTACGCAAATTACGAAAAATGGGATGCTTCGTTTTCAAACGTTAGGTGGCTGGTGGAGCCAAGTACTATTAGCTCAGCGTGTACAAGTTATGACGAAGAATGGTCCTGTTATTGGGGTTATTGGTTCCATTCCTCCTCATTTATTAAGTGATGCGCAACGTGCAAAACCGATGGATATAAAAAATATGTTAATTGATATAGGTGCAGATAGTTATGAAGATGCGATTGAAATTGGCATAAAGCCAGGGCAACAAATCGTTCCAATCTGCCCATTCACACCAATGGCAAATGAAAAGAAAATTATGGCGAAAGCTTGGGACAACCGCTATGGATGTGGCCTTGCTATCGAATTGCTAAAGGAATTAAAAGATGAAACATTACCAAACACATTATACTCTGGTGCGACTGTACAAGAAGAAGTAGGTCTTCGCGGAGCACAAACTGCTGCAAATATGATTCAACCAGATATTTTCTATGCGCTTGATGCAAGTCCAGCAAATGATGCATCTGGTGATAAGACGCAGTTCGGTCAATTAGGAAAAGGCGCTCTTCTTCGTATTTATGACCGTACAATGGTAACACATAGAGGAATGCGTGAATTCATTTTAGATACAGCAGAAACACATAACATTCCGTACCAATACTTTATTTCACAAGGTGGTACAGATGCGGGACGTGTGCATACAAGTAACTCTGGTATCCCATCAGCAGTAATTGGTGTTTGTGCACGCTACATTCATACACATGCTTCTATTTTACATGTTGATGATTATGCGGCAGCGAAGGAATTAATTACGAAGCTTGTGAGAGCGACGGACAAAACGACGTTAGAGACAATTAAGAATAACGCGTAAAGAGGAAGGGTGAAAAACCCTTCTTTTTTTAGGTTGAATAGATGACCCAGCGATGAATGGGAGCGGTCAGTGCCTAGTTGGTGCTCGAATGATGTATTAAGACCTTGGATAGGAAGAGAGAGGAAGGCTGTTTTTGGAAAACCTTTTCTTTTTTTAGGTGGGAGAGATGACACAGAGATGCGTGTGTGCGGTCAGGCGCACTACGGTATAAATCTCAGTCATGAAGACTGATTTGGTGTGCGAGGCTAGTATTAGGATAGAATGATGAATTTATATAGAGGTGAATGAAATGAAGGTAGTAGTTGGATCGAAGAATAAGACGAAGGTTGGGGCTGTGGAGAAGGTTTGGGAAGATGCTGAAATTACATCTCTTTCTGTTCCATCAGGAGTAGCAAATCAGCCTTTTTCAGATGAAGAGACGATGCAAGGAGCAGTAAATAGAGCGAAGAGAGCATTGCAGGAAGGTGCAGCTCATATCGGCATTGGGCTAGAAGGCGGCGTTATGAAAACGGAGCATGGGTTATTTATGTGTAACTGGGGTGCTTTAGCGACGATTGAAGGTAAAACATTTGTTGCGGGCGGGGCACGTATTAAGTTACCAGACGATTTTTTAGCACCGCTTGAAGAAGGAAAAGAGCTAAGTGAAGTGATGGAAGAGTTTGTAGAGCGAAAAGATATTCGTAGTCACGAAGGTGCTATCGGTATTTTTACAGATGATTATGTCGACCGAACGGAATTATTTGTACACGTTGTTAAGTTACTTGTTGGGCAATATAAGTATGATGAAAAGCAAGCATAAACCTTGCACCATGCGCGATGTATGGTAGTATAAAGAAAAGATTATAGTGTGAAAAAGTGCACTCGTTAGAGGAGGAAATATAGATGAAATCATTAGAAAGCATGGAACAATTCCAAGAATTAAAAAATGAAGAGAATGTAGTCTTCATGTTCTCAGCAGAATGGTGCCCAGATTGCCGTTTCGTTGATCCATTTATGCCAGAAGTAGAAGAGAAGTATAGTGATTTCTCATTTTACTATGTAGATCGTGATGAATTTATTGATTTATGCGTGAAAGTAGACGTATTTGGCATTCCAAGCTTTGTAGCGTACAATAAAGGTGAAGAAACTGGACGCTATGTAAATAAAGATCGTAAAACACAAGAGCAAATCGAAGAGTTTATTGAAGGTTTAAAATAAGACAATTAGCCAATTGAATTGTAAAAACAACCTCTACCTTCGCGGGGGAGGTTATTTTTTTGGAAGGGAGGAAAAAGAGATGAAAATGACAAGTAAAAAGATGAAAGACGAGTTAATGAAGAAATTATCTCGACCAGAATGGGACTGTCATTATGATAGCGAGAAAGAAGTTCTTCGTATTGAACAAACAGACTCGAAAAAAGGTATTAACGTATCACTTCCAGGAGTAGTTGCAAAATGGGAAGTGAACAAAGAAAAAGCAATTGAAGAGGTCGCTTATTACGTACAAGAAGCGCTAATTGCAATGCATAAAGAAGAAAATAGCACGGCGAAAATTTTACCTGTTATTCGCTCTACTTCTTTCCCGAAACAATCAGAAGAAGGAAATCCGTTTATTATGACGGACCATACGGCGGAAACACGTATTTACTATGCGCTAGATTCTAATAAAACATATCGATTAATTGATGAGCGCCTATTGCAAAAATTAGAGCTTACAGAGGAACAAGTACGTGAAATGGCATTATTTAATGCTCGCTCATTAGGCTATGAATTTAAGCAGGAGACAGTAGCAGGTAATACATTCTACTTTTTAAACACAAATGATGGATACGATGCGAGTCGTATTTTAAACGAATCGTTACTACACTCGATGCGTGAAAAGATCTCTGGTGATATGGTTGTTGCAGTTCCTCACCAAGATGTATTAATTATTGCTGATATCGTCAACGAAATCGGTTATGATATTATTGCACAAATGACAATGAAATTTTTTGCCGAAGGGCATGTTCCGATTACATCACTTTCATTCGTATATGAAGATGGGGACTTCGAACCAATCTTTATTTTAGCGAAGAATCGGAAGAAGACAGATGGAAAAGAGAAAGGATGAACGAAGTGAACGTTTTTTACAACCTTGAAGGAATTGGTGACACTTTAATTGTTACCTTACAAGATATTACTTTAGAAAACCGTACATTTGACCGCAAAGGAGATGTTGCTCGCGTATACGATCGTGAAAGCAACGTAACAGCAGGATTCAACATCTTTAATGCGTCTTCTTATGTAGAAGTAACAGACAACGGAAACGTTACATTAACGAAAGAGTTTGTTGAAAAAATTAACGGAATTTTAGTGAAGAATGGCTTTGAAGAAAAAGTAGAAGCTGATTTCACGCCGAAATTTGTTGTAGGCTATGTAGCTGAAAAAGAGAAGCATCCAAATGCTGATAAATTAAACATTTGTACAGTAGAAATCGGTACAGAAACATTACAAATCGTATGTGGTGCACCAAACGTTGATGCAGGACAAAAAGTTGTTGTTGCAAAAATCGGTGCTGTAATGCCAAGTGGTATGTTAATTAAACCAGCTGAACTTCGCGGTGTTCCTTCTTCTGGAATGATTTGCTCTGCACGTGAGTTAGAGCTTCCAGATGCTCCAGAAGAAAAAGGTATTCTTGTATTAGAAGATAGCTTTGAAGTTGGACAAGAATTTAAATTTTAATTGATGTTAGAAAAAGTAGTCTCGCATATGTGAGGCTATTTTTTTGTGCGAAATTCCTAGGATTGTAACGTTTCCTCTCAAAATCTATATTGTATTTCAAAAATGGATTAGGTAAAATTTAGAAAAAAGAAGGGGGTAGACGTATGAAACAACAACCAAAAATTGCAGAACTTCTGAAACGAATTGAAACTTCAAAACAGCAAGATATCGAACTAGGTTCCTATGAAATATATGTGTTTAGCGAAAATGAATTAGAAAAAGGACAAATCGGTTATCGATATGATAAACATAAAAATTCATTAATAAGTGAAGAAAGTGGAAAATGGAAAGAGGAATGGATTGTTATCGGATATGAAACGGATATGGGGGATCCTGTTTTCGTAAATGTAGCTGATGATGCTTATCTAGTCTATACCGCAGAGCGTGGTACAGAAACGTGGCAACCCGTTCATATTGGAAATATGGATGAAATTATAAAACAATTATAAGAAAAACTTTGAGACCGGTGCAAAGTGATAGGAGAGAAAAATGAAGTATATAAAAATAATGAGCGCTATTGCAGTCATTGGAATATATATGGGAGGTTGTTCGCAAGAAGAGCCGAAAAAAGAAACAACCTCTTCTATACAAGAAAAAAACAAAGATAATAAGGAAGACGCACCGGTAGAAAAGCAGCAAGAAGAACAAGAAAAGAAAGAACAGCCGCAAGCAATTCAAACGAATGAGCAAGTGGAACATAAGCAGGAGGAAGTGCCGGCCGAGGAAAAGAAAGAGGAAACTACGCCGCTGCAGCCAACTGAGCAAACAGTACAAAATAATGAACAAAAAGTAGAGAGTAATGAAAAACAAGAAAAGTTTCTCGTCGTTATTGATCCAGGGCATCAACAAAAAGCGAATTTAAATTTAGAGGCAATTGGTCCAGGAGCAACTACGCAAAAATATAAAGTAACAGACGGAACAGCGGGAGTTGTAACGAAAAAGAGGGAATCAGTTCTTGTATTAGAGATGGCTTTTATATTGAAAGAAAAACTGGAAGCAAAAGGTATACAAGTATTGATGACGAGAACGTCACATGAGGTTGATATAAGTAATAAGGAACGAGCAACATTCGCGAATGATCATAAAGCGAATTTATTTTTGCGCCTTCACGCAGATGGTTCTGAAAATCCAAATCAAAGTGGATTTGCTGTATTGACACCGGCAGAAGGAAGTCCGTATACGAAAGAGATTTATGCTGAAAGTCTTCAAATCTCTCAAACGATAGTAAATAAAATGAGAGAGAATCATCAAGTGAAAGTAAATGGAATTAAATTTCGGGATGATCTTTCTGGATTTAATTGGTCAAAAGTTCCAGGAGTACTATTAGAACTTGGATTTATGTCAAACCCTGAAGAAGACAAAAAATTATCTGACCCACAGTATGTAAATTCTTTATTGCAAAGTGTAACGGATAGTGTGGATGAATATCGGAAGGGTAAAGATTAAACGAGGTCTTACATGTAAGACCTCGTTTTTCTATATGAAAAACAATCGTGAATTAGAATATTATGGATAAAACTAATATGCTTAATTTTACCTGCACTTTTTGCCGAATGCTGATACAATAAAGGATGTTACTATTTAGTAGAAAGAGTGGTAAACATGTTAGATTGGATGAAAAAGCTGTTTAACAAAGAGGAAGAAAAAACAGTGATGAATAAAGAAGTACCGGCACAAATTGAAAGTCAGCCGAAAATTCCTCGTGTAAACCACTACACTGAAGCAAGAGAAGCACAAATGGCAAGTCGGAATGCAGGGAAATGTCGTTTTCCATTAATACCAGATAATGGCTTCGATGAGGAGGATGTAAGAGAACTGCCTAACTTTGAAGAACAACCTATTCAAAGAGGAGCATATGAAGAACAGCCTACTCAAAGAGGAATAAAAGTGGAAAGAAGCAGACGACCGTATGTGGAAACAGAAGCACCTACATATGAGGAACCGGAATTGCAATATGAACCGGAACCAGAGCCTGTCGTAAAAAAAGCATTCGTACCGTCGCAAGAAAGTAACCGTAGACCATTTCGTCCAACAGAAATGATTTCTCCGATTTATGGATATAACCGTCCTTCAGTAGAAACGAAGGTTGTGCAGGAGGAAGAAAAGGTAAGAGAAGATCTTGAAATATCTGTTGAAGGAAAAGCTGTTGTTGACGCATGGTTAGAGAAAAAGGGATATACATTATCTGACTTTTCGGGAGTTCTACAAGGAAGTTCATCTGTTAAGAACGGAGTGAACGAACGAAGTAATAAAGTAGAAGAAAAATCGGTTGTGGATACATGGTTAGAGAAAAACGGTTACGAAGTTGAACGTCAAGCCCCTTCATTAGAAGAAAGCCTAAGTGATGATTTGCTTCATAAAACAGTAGGACAGCATGTGGAAAAAGAGGCTACAATTGTACAAGCCTTGAAGCAGGAGCAAGATGTAGTGGCGTTATCATCTACAGAAGATAACGAAGAAACTTTACAAGAAGAGTCAATAGATTCTAAAGTAGAGCATGTGTATTCGATATTAACAGAAGAAAATGAATGTAATACAGAAATAGAAGAAACTGTTGCTGAAGTTGCAGCAAATCAAGTCGAAGAAGAAACATTAGACGATGTAGTGATTGTAAAAGCAGATGAAAAGCTTGAAGAAACAATTACTATAGAAATACCAGATGCTTTTGAAGAAGAAGCTAAGGAAGCAGAAGAAGTTGTGGAATTAGAGAAATCTGAGGAAGCGACAGAAGAAGTTGTGGAATTAGAAGAAACTGAGGAAGCGACAGAAGAAGTTGTGGAATTAGAGAAATCTGAGGAAGCGACAGAAGAAGTTGTGGAATTA
>NZ_NADV01000011.1:124138-149831 GCF_003264175.1 Bacillus sp. SRB_331
AGAAGTTGTGGAATTAGAAGAAGCTAAGGAAGCGACAGAGGAAGTTGTGGAATTAGAAGAAACTAAGGAAGCAGAAGAAGTTGTGGAATTAGAGAAATCTGAGGAAGCGACAGAAGAAGTTGCGGAGTTAGAGGGTACTAAGGAAGAAGAACCAATTTCTCAAGAAACAGTAATTGAAGAAACGATGAATACAGATTTAGTGGAAAATACACCAGTTGCAGAGCAACCAGTGATTTCTCAACAAGAAACAATTACGTTCAAGGAAGAAAGTGAAGTATTCGTACCAGTTTCAGAAACGGATGAGCAAACAAAGAAAGATGTTCAAAACTTTGCGAACGTTTTAATTGAAGAAGCGGAAGAAAAGAAGCAAGTTGCTGAAGAACAGCCTGCTTTACAAATAGAAGAACCGAAACGTGAGAAAAAACGTCATGTCCCATTTAATGTTGTCATGTTAAAGCAGGATAGAAAGAAATTAATGGAAAGACATGCGGCAAGAACGAACGTAATGCAATCAACTGTCAGTGAACGAGTGGAAGAAAAGCCAGTGCAGCAAGTGGTAGTAGAACCACAAGCAGAAGAAAAGCCAATGCAGCAAATGGTAGTAGACCCGAAAGTGGAAGAAAAACCAGTGCAGCAAGTGGTAGTAGACCCGAAAGTGGAAGAAAAGCCAATGCAGCAAGTGGTAGTAGAACCACAAGCAGAAGAAAAGCCAATGCAGCAAGTGGTAGTAGACCCGAAAGTGGAAGAAAAACCAGTGCAGCAAGTGGTAGTAGAACCACAAGTGGAAGAAAAACCAATGCAGCAAGTGGTAGTGGAAGCTCAAGTGGAAGAAAAACCGATGCAGCAAGTAGTGGTGGCTGGACAAGTACAAGAGTCAATTTCAAGTACGGAAGTACAAGAGAAAGCATATGTTGTAAATCAAAAAGAGAATGATATGCGCAACGTACTACAAGCGCCACCGAAGTATGAACTTCCGCCATTAACGTTGTTGTCAATTCCACAGCAGGCAGCATTAGATAATACGGAGTGGCTAGAAGAACAGGAAGAATTATTAAATACGACATTTAATAATTTCCATGTTGGAGCACATGTTATTAATGTGTCACAAGGTCCGGCGGTAACTCGTTTTGAAGTACAACCAGACCCAGGTGTGAAAGTAAATAAAATTACAAATTTAAGTGATGATATTAAGTTAAGTTTAGCTGCGAAAGATATTCGAATTGAAGCGCCAATTCCAGGGAAGAGTGCAATTGGAATTGAAGTTCCAAACAAGGAAAGTAAGCCAGTATTCCTGCGTGAAATTTTAAGAAGTCCTGTATTTACAAAGAGTGAATCACCGCTTACAGTTGCGCTGGGGCTTGATATTTCAGGTGATCCAATTGTAACGGATATTCGAAAAATGCCACATGGACTTATTGCGGGTGCAACTGGTTCAGGGAAAAGTGTGTGCATTAACGCGATTTTAACGAGTATTTTATATAAAGCGAAGCCGCATGAAGTGAAGTTGATACTAATTGATCCGAAGATGGTTGAGCTTGCACCATACAATTCTGTTCCACATCTTGTAGCACCTGTTATTACTGACGTAAAAGCAGCTACAGCTGCGTTAAAGTGGGCGGTTGAAGAGATGGAACGTCGTTATGAATTGTTTGCTCATGCTGGTGCTCGTGATTTAACTCGTTACAATACGATTGTAAGTGGTAGAGAAATCCCAGGTGAGACATTACCTTATATTGTAATTGTCATTGACGAGTTAGCGGACTTAATGATGGTTGCTCCTGGTGATGTGGAGGAAGCGATTTGTCGTATTGCACAAAAAGCTCGTGCTTGTGGTATTCACTTATTAGTTGCGACGCAGCGTCCATCTGTAGACGTTATTACAGGTTTAATTAAATCAAACATTCCAACGCGTATTGCGTTTACAGTATCATCTCAAGTTGATTCGCGTACGATTATCGATATTGGGGGCGCGGAGAAGTTACTTGGTCGTGGTGATATGCTATTTTTAGGAAACGGCACATCTAAACCAGTTCGTGTACAAGGTGTATACGTATCAGATGATGAGATTGAAAGAACAGTTGATCATGTGAAAAAGCAAATGAAGCCAAACTACTTATTTAAGCAAGAGGATTTATTAGCAAAATCAGAGCAGAGTGAGTCTGAAGATGAACTATTTTTTGATGCATGTCAATTTGTTGTAGAGCAAGGGGGAGCGTCCACATCTTCTGTACAGAGAAAATTCCGCATAGGTTATAATCGCGCGGCACGTCTAATTGAAGAGATGGAGTCGCAAGGGATTATTTCTGAAGGAAGAGGAACGAAACCGAGAGATGTCCTTATTTCTGAGGATGAATTCGCTGCTATGCAGGAAACAAATGTATAGGAAACGGTTTTGCTGTATACTAATAGAAAATGTTGGATAGTAAAGTAGGGAGTAAAGCGACATGAAAGAAATTGAATTAAAATTAAAAGGTGAAATAAATCGACTAACAAATAAAACATTTAAATTTGATGAACGTGTTGGAGAAGGCTGGTTCTCTGCCGTTTACTTTTTAAAAACTAGAGAAATCATTGAAGAATTTCGCCCGAAAAGTGTTGTAACAATGCAGTTTTTTCAAAAAGAACATGCAGTTCTTTGCGGGGCAGATGAGGTAATCGCATTGCTACAAACATTTGCCAAAAATCCTGAGGAATTAGAAATTCATTCTTTAAAGGATGGCGATAATATTAGTCCGTTTGAAACAGTTTTAACAATTCATGGTCCTTATGAATACTTCGGCTTTTTAGAAGGTGTAATTGATGGGATTTTAGCTCGTCGTACATCAGTTGCGACAAACGTATATAACGTTGTCCAAGCTGCACGTAGTGTAGATAAAGAAAAACCGGTTATTTTCATGGGAGATCGTGACGATCATTATACGCAACAAGCTGGTGACGGCTATGCGGCATACATCGGAGGTATGAGCGCGCAAGCGACGCATGCAATGAATGAATGGTGGGGCAGAAGTGGTATGGGGACGATGCCTCATGCTTTAATTCAAATGTTTAATGGTGATGTTGTTGAAGCTGCAAAGGCATATCATAAAAAATTCCCAGAAGATGAATTAGTCGTACTAATTGATTATAACAATGATGTCATTACAGATGCACTTCGCGTAGCGCGTGAATTTGGATCAACATTAAAAGGTGTACGTGTCGATACGTCTCGCACAATGATTGATCAATACTTCATTCGTCACCCAGAAGTACTTGGAACATTCGATCCACGTGGTGTAAATCCATCACTTGTATTTGCACTTCGTAAGGCTCTTGATGAGGAAGGGTTCCAACATGTAGATATCGTTGTAACTGGTGGGTTTGATGAGAAGCGTATTCGTGAATTTGAAGCTCAAAATGTTCCTGTCGATATATACGGAGTAGGAAGTAGCTTATTAAAAATGAATATTGGTTTTACTGGTGATAACGTAGAATTAAATGGAAAACCAGAAGCAAAAGCTGGTCGTAAATACCGTCCAAATTCACGTCTAGAGCGTGTTCAATTAGAAACAAAAGAAGATATGTAAAAGCGAGAAAAACTGATAGGTGATTGACCCTATCAGTTTTTCTGTTATCATAGTATAGCGGCTTGTTTTTTGCTATAATAAATGTGTTATGGACATAAAAGAAGTACGTACGAGTTTATCACTGATAAGTGAATATAAAAAGAAATTCACTGCATCAGAAATGTATGATGATTACCAAAATAAGAAAAGATTCATATACTGTCTTATAGATAGGCCGTTGTATTAGTTCGAAATGTTGGAGGTTCTTTAAGATGACAGTTTACCATTTTGTAGGAATTAAAGGAACAGGAATGAGTTCATTAGCGCAAATTCTTCATGACATGAAGCATACTGTTCAAGGGTCTGATTATGAAAAGCGTTTCTTTACACAAACAGCATTGGAAAAGCGTGGTATTTCCATCCTTCCTTTTGATAAGAATAATATTAAAGAAGGACAAGTGATTATCGCAGGAAATGCATTTCCTGATACGCATGAAGAAATCGTAGCAGCAAAAGAATTAAATATCCCAGTACATCGTTACCATCACTTCTTAGGTGATCTTATGAATCAGTACACAAGTGTTGCTGTAACTGGTGCACATGGAAAAACATCAACAACTGGTTTGTTAGCCCATGTAATGCAAGGTGCACACCCAACATCATACCTTATTGGAGATGGAACGGGGCATGGGGTAGAAAATAGTAAGTATTTTGTATTTGAAGCTTGTGAGTATCGTCGTCATTTCTTGTCTTACTATCCAGACTATGCAATCATGACAAATATCGATTTCGATCACCCAGATTACTTTGCAGACATCAATGATGTATTTAATGCATTCCAAGAGATGGCATTGCAAGTGAAAAAAGGTATTATTGCATGTGGTGATGATGAAGAACTTCAAAAAGTTCAAGCGAAAGTACCTGTTATTTTCTATGGATTTGGAGAAGATAATGATTTCCAAGCACGTAACATTCAAAAGAGAACTGATGGTACTATATTCGATGTATTCGTTCGTAATACGTATTATGACACGTTCAAAATTACAGGATACGGCGATCACAGCGTATTAAATGCATTAGCAGTAATCGCGCTTTGCCATTATGAAAACGTTGATGTAGAAGCAGTTAAGCATCAGCTAACAACTTTTGAAGGCGTAAAACGTCGCTTTAATGAAAAGCCAATGGGAGAACAAGTTATCATTGATGACTATGCACACCATCCGACAGAAATTAATGCAACGATTGAAGCAGCACGTCAAAAACATCCAGAGCGTGAAGTTGTCGCTGTATTCCAACCACATACATTCTCACGTACAGAGAAATTTTTAGATGAGTTCGCGGAAAGCTTAAGTAAAGCTGACCAAGTATACCTATGTGATATTTTCGGATCAGCACGTGAAAACAAAGGTGAATTAACAATTGAAGATCTGCAAAAACGTATCGATGGCGCAGAACTAATTACAGATACAACAACGGATGTGTTAAAGAAACATAAAAACGGCGTTCTTATTTTCATGGGCGCAGGTGACATCCAAAAATTCGAAGCAGCTTACGTAAAAGAAGTTCAAGTTGCAGAGAAGTAATAGAAAAGACGCATAGCTTGGCTGTGCGTCTTTTTTTGTTGTGTTCGATTTTTATTTATGTATTGACCTAGAGTTAGCTCTAGGTTGTAAGATGAATATGTAAAAAAAGGGGGAGAAAACATGTATAAAATCGGTGAAGTAGCAGAGCTAACAGGGATGGGTATTCATACTTTGCGCTATTATGAGAAACTAGGTTTATTGCCACCACCAATGCGAAATAGTGGTATTCGTCAGTATACAGAAGGTGATGTGCGCCTGTTAAAATTTTTATATTCATTAAAGCAAACTGGAATGTCTTTAGAAGAGATGGCTGAGTTTGCAAGTGACGGATGTATTATAGAGGAGATTAGACAGCGGGAAGAGGAAGTACCTGCGAAAATAAAAAAGAGGATTTCAATTTTAACAACACACTTAGATCGTTTAAGGGAACAGCAGGAGCAATTGCAAAAAGTAGTTTTGTTAACAGAGGAGAAGTTAGAAATTTATTATGGTTTTCTAGAAGAGAAAAACTCGGAGGCCAACAATGAAGAATAAAGTATACGCTCAGTTACTAGGGTTTGCGATTTTCACTGGTGGAACATTTAATGCTTCGAAATATGCGGTGCAATATTTCGAAGCGATTCATATAGCGGCATGGCGTTTTGGGATTGCTGCATTTGTGATGTTATGTCTGTTAAAAATACGAAAAGATTTTGAGGTGGAGGTATGGAGGCAGAATAGGGCTTATTACCTTTTGCTAGGTATTGTTGGTGTATTTGGTTTTAACTTCTTTTTCTTTTTAGGTATGAAGCATACAGAAGCTATTAATGGTGCACTTATTATGGCGACGAATCCGCTCGTTACGACGCTGTTAGCAAGTGTTATTTTACGAGAAAAAATTATAAAGCGCCAAGGTATTGGAATGTTACTTGCATTACTTGGTGTTGTTTTTGTACTTACACAAGGTTCGTTTACAATACTACAAAGCCTATCATTTTCAAAAGGGGATTTTTATATTTTATTAGGGAATATTTGCTGGGCGTTATACGGTGTACTAGGCAGAAGGTTTATTAAAACTGGTAGCCCAATACAAACTACGACATATACGATGACGATTGGTGCTCTTGCCTTTATTGTGATATCTGTCACTCAAAAAAGTATAGTACCAGTTTTAGAAATTCCTTTGTTAGCTTGGGGAGCGATTCTCTTTATGGCAATTGGAATGAGTGTGCTCGGTTACTTATGGTGGAATAATGGAATTGCTCAAATTGGGGCAGCAAGGACATCTTTATTTTTTAATTTAGTGCCTGTTGTTACAATGATTATTTCTTTTATTGAAGGAGTAAATGTAACACCCGCACAATCTGTAGGAATGATATTAGTTGTTACGGGAGTATTATATTCTTCTGGTTTTATACAAATAAAACCGAAAAAAGTGTGAATATTTAACATTTTGTATCTGTAAGTGTTAGAATAATAAGAAAAATAAAAAGGGGCTAAAAAACATGTTCACACTCCGAGTAGATGACGAAATCGAATTACAACTATTAGAAAAACATCATAAAGAGGGACTATATGAATTAATAGATCAAAATCGTAATCATTTAAGAAGATGGCTTCCGTGGGTAGATGGGACGAAATCAGCTGATGCGTATAATGAGATTTTTCCGATGTGGTTAAAGAAATTTGCAGAGGGAGATGGGTTTGAGGCTGGTATACGCTATAAAGGAAAGCTCGTTGGGATGGTAGGTATTCATCCGGTGAGCTGGGGTAAGAAAGCTACGAGTCTTGGATATTATCTTGCAGAAGATGCTGGCGCGAAAGGTATTATGACGCGAAGTGTGAAGACTGTGCTTCATTATGCATTTGATAATTTAAAGCTGAATAAAATTGAAATTCGTTGCGGTGTTGAAAATGCGAAAAGCCGTGCGATTCCAGAACGTTTAGGTTTTAAATTAGATGGTATTTTAAGAGATGAAGAATGGATATATGATCATTTCCAAGATATCGCTGTGTATAGTTTACTAGCTTCAGAATGGAAGAAGATTCGATGAACGAGAAGATTTGTATTATTCCGTATGAAAGTATGTTTCAAGATGAAGTAGTAGATCTTATCGTTCATATTCAGCAAAAAGAGTACAATGTCCCTATTACGAAAGAAGAGCAGCCGGACTTACTAGAAATAGAAACGTTCTATCAAAGGGACAACGGAAATTTTTGGGTAGCAACTTATGATGGGAAAGTAGTTGGAACGGTAGCTTTATTAGATATTGGAAAGCATCAAGTAGCGCTAAGAAAAATGTTCGTGAAGAAAGAGTTCCGCGGAAAAGAATGGGGCGCATCATATACGCTACTTCAAACGGCAATTTCTTGGGCGAAAGAAAAGAACTTGAAAGACATTTATTTAGGAACAACAGTGAAATTTTTAGCAGCGCATCGCTTTTATGAAAAGAATAATTTCCAAAGTGTGAGTATAGACGAGTTGCCAAAAAGTTTTCCAGTGTTACAGGTGGATAAGAAATTCTATAGATATATTGTTTAAGAAGGTCATGTAGAAATGGCCTTTTTTTATTAACTAAAATGGAAAAAGTGGTATAATTTGGGGTAGGGGGTGCGTGTATGAACATTCCGATTCAAAGAAGTAAATCGGTAGTAATTTTCGTTTGTCTCACGTTAGCTTTTATGTTTGTATATCCACTTGTCATGATTCTCACAAATAAAGAGCAGTGGATGTCAGCGTTAATTGGAATGGGTTTATGTTTCCTTGTAAATGTACCACTCGTTTGGGAAGTATTTATTAAAAAGCATAAAGTAGAAAATGGTGTATTAAAGTACGGCATTTTAAATGACGATATCGTATTGAAAGAGATAAGAATCATTCGTCAAGTGGGAAAATCTCTTGAAATTACGACGAATGCATACAAAGTACATATGGTTGCGATGCCGCAAGATATGAATGAATTTTTGGCGCTTATCGAGAAAGTGAACCCAAATGTGAAAATAGAAATGGTAGGTAAGAAATGAAATATGTAAAACCTTTATTCTGTTTAGAAATTTTGTTTGTGCTTGTTGGTTGCACTAGAGTATATATGAAATGGGATCTGCCTCTATATGTACCAATATTAATAGGTACTATCGCAGTGGCTCTTTTATATTATTTTCATTTTCAGCAAACAAAAAGCAAGAAAAGTAGCTCTATATAGTACAGGAGGGATATAGAAATGAAAAAAATCTGTATGTTGTTTATATTTCTGCTAACAGCATCCTTTCTTGTAATAGGGTGTAGTGCGAAGAAGGAAAAGGCTGATATGAACTTAGAAAAGGCACAAAAGGTTGAGATTGAATCACTTACGGATTCAAGTGATAAAAAAGTAATTACTGATAAGAAAGAAATTGAAAAGCTGTTTGAAGTCATGAAAATGGATAAGTGGGAAATGCAGTCGGCTCCTTTAGATACTCCGCAAGGGAAAACGTTTAAAATGTATCAAGAGGATACACCGAAATTATTGGATTCGAGTAAAGATAAAAAAGAGTTACATGAAATAGGTACTATGACAGTATATAAAGATGTTCCGTATGTTGAAGTTGAAATGAAAAATAAGAAAATGAGTTTTAAAGTGCCAGAGGATGTGGCGAAAGATTTATTAAAGTATTAAAAAAACGCTCGGAGAAAATTCCGAGCGTTTTTATTATTATTTTAAGTTCTCTGGGTTTAAAGCTTCTAGTTCAGTTACAACGAAGCGTCCGTCTTTACGGATTAATACGTCGTCGAAGTAAATTTCACCGCCGCCGTATTCAGGGCGCTGAATGCATACTAAATCCCAGTGAATGTTAGAGTTGTTGCCGTTCCATGCATCTTCATAAGCTTGTCCAGGTGTGAAGTGGAAGCTGCCATCGATTTTTTCATCGAATAGAATGTCTCCCATTGGATGTAAGATGTATGGGTTTACGCCGATTGCGAACTCACCAACGTAGCGTGCGCCTTCGTCTGTATCGAAGATTTTATTAATGCGCTCTGAATCGTTTGCAGTTGCGTCAACGATTTGGCCATTCTCAAATTTAAGTTGTACATTTTCAAATGTATAACCGTTGTAAGGAGATGGTGTGTTGTAAGAAACTGTACCGTTAACAGAATCGCGAACTGGTGCAGAATATACTTCACCATCTGGAATGTTTAAATGACCCGAGCATTTAATAGCTGGAATGTCTTTAATAGAGAATGTTAAGTCAGTTCCAGGGCCAGTTAAGCGAACCTTATCTGTTTTATTCATTAATGTAACAAGGCTATCCATCGCCTTATCCATTTTACCGTAGTCTAAGTTACAAACTTCGAAGTAGAAGTCTTCGAAAGCTTCTGTGCTCATTTTAGCAAGCTGCGCCATAGAAGCATTTGGGTAGCGAAGAACAACCCAGCGTGTTTTCGGAACACGGATGTCTCTGTGAACTTTTTTGCCAATTGTTTGGCCGTGAACTTTCATACGTTCACTTGGAACGTCAGCTTGTTCGTTAATGTTATCGCCAGAGCGAAGGCCAATGTAAGCATCCATATCTTTCATTACGCTCGCTTCATATGCAGCGATTTGTTCGAAATGTTCTTCAGTAGCACCCATTAATAAAGAGCGATCTACTTGATGATCTTTTAAAGAAACGAATGGGAAACCACCAGCTGCATATGCTTCTTTTACAAGTGCAGTTACAAGTTCTTTTTGTAAGCCAAAGTTTTCAATTAATACTTTTTCGCCTTTTTGTAAACGAATAGAGTAGTTAATTAAATTGTATGCTAACTTTTCAATGCGTGGATCTTTCATATGTAAAGCCTCCCTACTAATTATGTATCCTCTCCTATTGTAACCTACTTAGTGGAATTTGTTGAATCATTTATGTTAAAGTTAACGAATAAGTATGAAAATTCTAATGAAAAGATAGGGATTAGAATGAAACGGAAAATGATTGTATAATGGGAGAAAGTATGAAAAAGATAAAGGAAGTGATGAAATGCAAGTTCTTCTATATGTAAGTGCGGCTATTATCGCGGTTGCTTTCGCAGTATTAGTAGTGTATGTATGCAGAACGTTGTTATCGGTTCAGAAGACGTTAGAAAACGTTGCGAGCACGTTAGAAGGTTTAGAAAAGCAAATGCAAGGAATAAGCGTAGAGACGGAGCAATTATTACATAAGACAAATGCGTTAGCTGATGATATTCAACAGAAGTCACAGTCGCTAAATAAAGTAGTAGAAGGTGTGGATGGAATCGGAACGACGATTCACTCTTTAAATACGAAGCTTCGCAATGTATCAGAGTCTGTTACGGACGAAATTGAAAATAATGCAGATAAAGTAGCACAAGTTGTACAGTGGAGCAGCGCAGCAATTGAAGTATATAATCATTACCGTACTACGAGACAAGAGAAAAAGATTGAAAAAGAAGAGCGTAAACTTGAGAAAGCTGAGCAGAAGGCTGAAAAGAGAGAGAAGCGCTCTAGACTTCGCATGAGAGGTGAGTAATGATGAGTATGATGAAGATTGAAACGATTGAAGAACTTGAAGCGTTAGTAGAAAAGAACGAGCCTTACGTTCTTTTTAAACATAGTACGACATGTCCAATTAGTCACGGGGCATATACAGAGTTTCAAGCGTATTGCGGTGAAGAAAGAGAAGTGCCAGCATATTACTTATACGTACAAGATGCGAGAGATGTTTCGAACCATGTTGCAGAGCAGTACAGCATTAAGCATGAATCTCCGCAAGTGTTATACATAAAAGATGGAATGGTAGTATGGTATACATCGCATTGGAATATTAAAAAAGAAGCTTTAGAAGAGAATGTAAAATAGGGAGAGGCAAGCGAAGGGCTTGCTTCTTTTTTATTTTGTTGCAATATATTTAGTGGTACACTAGAGATACTTTAAAACTAAGTAAATTGACTTTTGAAAGTGGGTTTTAAGCAATGAAGAAAATGGCATTATGCATCGCAAGCTTAAGTTTATTACTGGGGGCTTGCAGCAATAATACTATTGAGAAGAAGGATGAAGTTGTACAGAAAGATACGAAAGAAAAAAGTATGATTCCAAGAACTGCTGTTTCTAAGGATTACTATAGAACTGTTATTCCTTTAAAAGAACAAAAGGTAATTAATACAGTTAATGTTAAAACTAATTCTAAACTAGATTTAGCAGAATATGAAAATGGTTTAATGGATATTGCTTCAAAACAATTCGATACAGAAAATTACGTATTACAATTAAATCAATATATTCCAGAGAAAACAATTGATGAATTAGTTACGAAACAAGAAGTACCAGTTTTGACTAATATTATAGAACAGGACTACTTCGGCAAACAAAATTCAAATGAACTAAGCTTATCTGGTGTTGTTATTGGTTTATCTATGTCTTCAAGTGTATCTAATGAGGAAGCTATTTCTAAAGGTACTGAAGTCGCTAAGGGGCTTATAGAAGCTATTAATAAAAATGATAAATATAACAAATCTCCAATTACATTTGCTATATTCAAGCAAGAAAGTACAAGTTCTTTAAAGAATGGTACTTATATTTCAAGCGCTACTGTTCAAAAGAACGAGACTAATCTTGGAAATTGGGATACTATTGATGAAAAGTCGTATTCGTATCCTTCTCAAGAATTTGGGGGGGCACATGGAGAAGATAATGATAAGCTAAAGAAATTTTCTGAAGCAATGAAGGCATTTTCTCCAGGAGATTATATCCCTGTTAATGCTAAGATTTCTTATAAGCAAAATAAGATGGATAAATTAAAGATGGATATTGTCGTTAAATATAACGGTAAGTCAGAATTAATGGCACTCTCTCAAACGGCTGCTCAAAGTATGTTAGAACAATTTCCTAAAGATGCTAAAGTTCAATTACAGATAAAGTCCGAGAATAAAATCGAGGCTGTTATTATAAAAGAGAAGAACAGCGATAAACCGTTTGTTTCTTTCTTATAATGAAAAGACAGTATTTAAACTGAGGCTACTGAAAAAGTGAATACTTCGAGAAAAACATTTCGAATTTCCTAAAGATGTTTAAAGAAGAAAGGAGGTCATTACCTGTACATAATAGGGAATGACCTCTTTTTTCTTATGAAATAGACTCTTTCAGTGCCTTCTTTAAAGTGTCAGATTATGTTGATGTTATTCAAATTGGCGCTCGCAATATGCAAAACTTTGAACTGTTAAAGGCAGCTGGTGCTGTAAATAAACCAATATTATTAAAGCGTGGTTTATCAGCAACAATTGAAGAATTTATTAATGCAGCAGAATATAGTATGGCAGAGGGGAATGGTAATATCATTTTATGTGAGCGTGGTATTCGCACATATGAAACAGCAACGCGTAATACGCTTGATATTTCCGCTGTGCCAATTTAAAAGAAAGAAACACATTTACCTGTTGTTGTCGATGTAACGCATTCTACAGGGCGATGTGGCCTTCTATTACCGGGCTTTTGCTATTATGGCTGAAGTACATCCAGACCCAGCAGTTGCATTATCAGATGCAGCGTAGCAAATGGACATTTCAGAATTCAATGAGTTTATGAAAGAATTAAAAGCATTCGGAAGTAAATTATAAAAAGATTTCTTAGTCTATGTAGCCCTTGTTACATGGCTTTTTTACAAAAATTGACCTTTTTTGCATAAAAAATACGAAAATACGAGAAAAGAAGCGAATTTTTTCGAAACTTTTGCGGGAAAATATTGTATGACCCTGCGTTTTTATCGTATCATTAGTAAAAGGAAGAACTCGGGACGATTGTTGGCATCTGCAAATAGAGTTGATGTCTTTTTTTCATTCAAGTGAACCGATACATAAAAATAGATAACATAAATAGAAGGAGTGTGCGAAGAGATGAACGTAACAATCTATGATGTAGCGCGTGAAGCAAATGTTTCAATGGCTACCGTATCACGTGTTGTGAACGGTAACCCAAACGTAAAGCCTACAACAAGAAAGAAAGTATTAGAAGCAATTGATCATTTAGGATACCGCCCAAATGCGGTAGCACGTGGACTAGCAAGTAAGAAGACAACTACAGTGGGTGTTATTATTCCTGATATCTCAAATACGTTTTATGCAGAACTTGCTCGTGGAATTGAAGATATCGCAACAATGTACAAATATAACATCATTTTAAGTAACTCTGACCAGAACAAAGAGAAAGAGTTCCACTTATTAAATACGATGCTTGGGAAACAAGTGGACGGGATTGTTTTCATGGGTGAAGATATTACAGAGATTCACGTTGAAGAGTTCAAAAAATCTCCAGTACCAATTGTATTAGCGGCGTCATTTGATGAGCAAAATGAAACGTCATCAGTAAATATTGATTATACACAAGCAGCTTACGATGCAATGAAGCATTTTATTGAGCAAGGACATAAACGTATCGCTTTCGTCTCTGGTCCTTTCATTGATAAAGCAGGAAGTGCGAAGAAGTTACAAGGTTA
This sequence comes from Bacillus sp. SRB_331, assembly GCF_003264175.1. NCBI lineage: Bacteria > Bacillati > Bacillota > Bacilli > Caryophanales > Bacillaceae > Bacillus > Bacillus sp. SRB_331. The sequence continues at coordinate 137,706 of NZ_NADV01000011.1, forward strand.
TAAAAAGGCTTTAGAAGAAGCAGGTATTTCATATGATGAAAATCTTATAATTGATGGAGATTACACATATGATTCAGGTATAGAAGCATTTGAAAAACTTTGGAGCATTGATGAAAAACCAACAGCAATCTTCGTATCTTCTGATGAAATGGCACTAGGTGTAATCCACGCAGCACAAGACGCGGGATTAAACGTACCAACTGATATCGAAGTGCTTGGTTTTGACAACACACGTCTTGCATTAATGGTTCGTCCGCAACTTTCGACAGTTGTACAACCAATGTATGATATCGGTGCAGTAGCAATGCGTCTATTAACGAAATATATGAACAAAGAAAAAGTAGAAGATCACTCAGTTATCTTACCTCACCGTATCCAATTTAGAGATTCAACGAAGTAAGAATAAGCGAGCTCACAGCAATAGCTGTGAGCTCTTATTCATATTCAGGATAATAGTGTTTAACTACTGTATCTACACTTTCAGTTTTCTTAACATGTAAAAAGCGTGCATATAATTCTTTTCCTGTCTCAAATGGTGTGTCATCTAATTCGAAAACATGCAACACTTTTCTAAATGTCCATGTTACTTGCTCACCGTACATATTATCGTACGTATCTTCAGACTGTATAGCTATCTTTTCACCTAGCTCGTGAGCTTTCTCTAAACTGTTCGCCTTAAAGAGAATGATACTTTCTTCAAAAAGTGTATCGTGATTCTCTTCATAATGTTCATCAATTTTACTAGGATTAGGTTCACCTGAATGAACAGATTCCAATAATAATTTTACAGCGTACATATGAGATCAGTCTCCTTATGCTTGATGCTTTACTCTATAAACAATACTTGCTACGAGCGAAGAGGGTATTTGGGATTCTTCATAAGACATTCGCTACAGTTGGGGTTATTCCTTGTTATATGTCACACAAGTGCAAATTTAACTATTATAGGGCAATGTCATGTATAATAGAAAGAAAAGGCTTGTGAGGGGGGAGAAGAGATGATCGTTCTTTGGATAATTACGCTTTGCATGACCGCTATTTTTGCATATATGACGTTAAAACAAAATGGCTTAAAGCGATTTGTTCCAGGAAGTATTCTTGCAGGAATCGCCCTTATCACGTATGTAATTTCTATTTTTATTGAAAGTGTATCAGTGGACATGAGCACAAGTTTAATGTTTATGGGTATTACACTATTTGCAGGTAGTATTATGGTACTTATAGTTGCTGGTATTATTTTATTTATTCATATGAATTCAGAAACGTTATAGCATATAGAAAAGGCATGTCCCGAGGGGCATGCCTTTTTATCCGTTCAATTATGCTCTATCTTTAGAAGAGTTTTGTTGTTTTAGTAAGTCGCGAATTTCGCCAAGAATTTCTTCTTCTTTTGTTGGTTCTGGAAGTTCTTCTTTCTTTTCTTCTTCTTCTCTTTTAGATGTTAGTTTGTTGAAAACTTTAACAAACATAAAGATAGCAGCTGCAATAATTAAGAAATCAAAAATAGTTTGGATGAAGTTACCATACATAATAGATGATTTACCGAATGTAAGTTTTAAATCTGTAAAGTTAACGCCGCCCAGTACCATACCAAGTAATGGTGTGATGATATCTTTTACTAAAGAACTAACGATTTTACCGAATGCAGCACCGATTACAACCCCGACAGCTAAATCGATTACATTCCCTTTGAATGCGAATTTTTTAAACTCGTTCCACATGTGTTAATCCCATCCTTTCCACGATTCATTATGAAATTTATAATTCCTATCAACATATTCTATAGAAATTTGTGAGAGAAATAAAGAGGAAATGGGAATGAAAGTAAATTCTGAAAAATGTATCCGTTTTAATTTTTGTTTACATTCTCCAGTAGAGATTGTAACAGTTGCTGCGTTTTTAATCCTTCTAATCCATCTACAACAGGCTTTGTATCGCCGTGTACACATTCAATAAAATGATGAACAGCATCTTCAAAACCGCGCTGTTTTAACGTCGTATCCCATGATGGTGAACCAATCTGAGAAACTGAATTTTCCTGCTCAACTTCAAATGTGTTCATATTTTTTACGCGAATGATTTTCCCTGTTGTTACAAGTTCAATTTGTTCTAAGTTTGTACCGGCATGGCGATGCATCGCTGTTGAAAGTAACAGTCCATTTGCAGTTGTATATGTATGATGTCCGTAAAGAAGTTCATTCTTTTCATTAATTTGCATCATATTATGAACGACGTTAAGATCATCATTAGCTAACCAGCGAGCAGTATCTACAATATGTAAGTAATCATCTAACATAGTAAAGTCGTACGTATATGGCCCGACTTTATTTGTGCGGTGTTTTTCAATTCGAACCCATGAAATATCATGAGCTTGCTCTTTTGCAGCAACATACATAGGAACGAAGCGGCGATTAAATCCGACCATTAACTTTCGGTTATGCTTTTCGCTCAACTCGACTAGTTGCTCAGCTTGTTCCACTGTAGCTGCTAGCGGTTTATCAACATAAACGTCGATTCCTTTTTTCAGAAGTTCAGAAACGATTTCATAATGTGTAGCAGTTGAACTGTGAACGAAGATTGCATCACATTCCGAAGCTAACGTTTCAATAGAATGGAAGTCTTGAATGCGGTATTGTTGGCAAACTTGTTTCCTTTTCTCTGCGTTAGGTGTAAACGCCCCTACAAAATTCCAATCTGTTTCTTTTGTAAGTGTTGGAAGATAGGCCTTTTGCGCAATACTTCCAAGTCCAATCATCCCAATTTTAGGTTTGTTCATGTTTATTCCCACCCTATTAATATTAATGTAACGGGTTAAATGTAGCATAGGGTGGGGGAGGAAGGCAAAAATTAGCTTTTTACTTACGCCCTTCTAACAAAATCTTCTCTATCTCTTCAAAGTTATGAGCGCGAGCATGCTCTAACGGGGTAACACCATCGTTGTCTGGAATATTTACATCTGCACCGTGCTCAATAAGAAGGCGAATGACTTGTTGCTGTGTTGCATCTCCGTTACTTAGTACGATGGCTTCCATTAAAGCTGTCCATCCGAGGTTATTTACATGGTTTACATCGATATTTGTTCGGGTAAGGAGTTCTTTTATAACATCAATATAGCCGTGTTCTGATGCGGGAATAAGAGCTGTTCCGCCGTAACGATTTGTAAGCGATGGATCTGCACCGGCATCAATCGTTAGTTTTAAAATATCAAAGTAACCTTCTGCACCGGCGTATAGAAAGGGATTGTTTTTCATATCGTCTTGGATATTTACGTCAGCCCCTGCTTCAATAAGCGCTTTTGCAGTTTTTACATCATTTTTGTATGTAGAAATCATAAGAGGAGTACGTCCTTTACTGTCCGTTATATTTATGTCAGCCCCTTTTTTGAGTAACGATATAACAGTATTCGTTTCTTGTTTCTCAGTAGCTGCTAGTAGCGCTGTCTCCATGTTTGTCATCTCCTTTTTTACTTCTTGTTCTTGCGAGCATCCTTGCAAAAAAATTACGCAACAGATCATGCTTAATGTTTTTTTGAACATGGAATTTCAACCTCCTCATTTCAACTGTAAAATAAGAAGATTAAATTTTTATAAACTGGTGCTAAAATTACTATAAAATCGCTTGAGTATTTGAACATATATTTTTATGCTTATGAGTAATAAGGATAGATAAAGTGAGGATTTTAATTATGTCTATTAAAACAAGATTTTTATTTTCTTATATCGCTGTTATTCTCGTTTCCATTACGCTTATATTAGTTACGGGATTTTTAATTGTTTTTTCGATAACTGGTGATTTAGAATCAGTGAAAAATTTCTACAAAAGTTCTTATATTCAAAAGCCACTTACGCCAGAAGAAGAGAATACGTATATTGAATTGAAATTAGCGGCAAAGAAAAATCAATCACAGCTATTAGATGAATCGTTCGTTTCATCACTTGAACAAGAAGGTGTGAAAATAGTTGTAAGAAAGGGAGAAACCATTTCTTATGCTACAAAAATATTTGAAAGTGTATCTTTAAAAGAAGCTCTTCCGAAATTTGAATCAGCAAATATTAATAGTCGTGGTACAACGGAACTAGGCGATACATTTTATCGATATGTAAAATTTGATTTTTATTTTCCTGGGGATGAAGAAGGGAGTATATTTGTACTGAAAAGGCAAAGTTCATTTGTCGATCTTACACAAAAATTATTTCCAATTTTATTCGTAGCGCTTTTACTTTTAGCCATTTTACTGATTGGACTATTAAGTTATTTCGTCTCAAGAAGTGTGATAAAACCAATTTTTGTATTGAAAGATGCAACTGAGAGAATTAAAGAAGGAAATTTAGATTTTCAAATTCCAGTTACATCGCACGATGAGGTAGGGCAATTAAATCAAGGGTTTGAGGAAATGAGGAAGAAGTTAAAAGAGTCGATTGAAGTACAAACGCAGTATGAAGAAAATCGAAAAGAGCTCATTTCAAACATCTCCCATGATTTGAAAACACCGATTACATCTATTATCGGATATGTGGAAGGAATAAAGGACGGGGTAGCAAATACCCCAGAAAAAATGGATAAGTATTTAACAACGATTCATACGAAAGCAAAACATATGGATACACTCATTGATGAACTATTTTTATTTTCGAAGCTCGATTTAAATCGAGTTCCATTCCAGTTTGAAACGGTTGAATTAAATATGTTTATGCAAGAATTAATAGAAGAGATGCAGATGGATTTAAGTAAAGAAGGTATAGAAATTAACTTACAATTACATGCATCACCACTATATGTAACGGCTGATTGCGAAAAGATAAATAGAGTGATATCAAATTTAATTCATAATAGTGTGAAATACATGGATAAAGAAGAAAAGAAAATTACTGTAACAGTATCGAGTGATAACGATAAAGTTATTGTGAAAGTGATGGACAATGGATCAGGTATAGAATCTGATACGCTACCGTATATATTTGAGCGTTTTTATCGTGCGGAACAATCACGAAACTCTAGTACAGGTGGAAGTGGACTTGGTTTAGCGATAGCGAAACAAATTGTTGAAGAACATGGCGGGGACATTTGGGCGGAAAGCGAGCTTGGGGAAGGCACAAGCATTTTCTTCTCATTGGAAAAAGTACAGGAATGTGGTGAGTAAATTGAAAAGAATCTTACTAATAGAAGATGAAATAAGTATTGCAGAATTACAGCGAGATTATTTAGAAATTAGTGATTTTCAAGTTGATGTAGAGCATTCAGGAGAAGTAGGTTTACAAATGGCCCTGCACGAAGATTATGACTTAATTATTTTAGATATTATGCTTCCGAAGATGAACGGATTTGAAATTTGTAAACAAATACGTGCTATAAAAGATATTCCGATTTTACTTGTTTCAGCAAAAAAAGAAGATATAGATAAAATTCGCGGACTCGGATTAGGTGCAGATGATTATATAACGAAGCCGTTTAGTCCAAGTGAATTAGTCGCAAGAGTAAAAGCACATATTTCTCGTTATGAAAGATTATCAGGAAATATGGTTAAGAAGCGTGATACATTATACATTCACGGGATTTCTATCGATCAGCGAGCGAGGAAAGTTTTTATCAATAATGAAGAAGTTTCGTTTACAACGAAGGAATTTGATTTATTAACATTTTTTGTGATGCATCCAAACCAAGTGTTAAATAAAGAACAGTTATTTGAACGCATTTGGGGATTAGATTCAGCTGGCGATTTAGCAACGGTTGTTGTTCATATTAGAAAGTTACGTGAAAAAGTTGAAAGAGACCCTGCCCACCCGCAATATATTGAAACAGTGTGGGGAGCTGGTTATCGCTTTAATGTGTAGTGAACCTGTCGAGTGATTGACAGGTTTTTTTATGCGTAATGGTGTAGTTCACTTGTTATTTGAATAAAAAGGTAAAAATAGGTAATTCATGTTAGGATATAAGGAGAAATAAAACGTAGGATAGTTTGAGAGGGCGTGCTAGATTTTGGGGGAGAAATTGCAAAATAATAAATCAAACAAGGCTTTAAGGATTGGAACTAATATCGTAATTATTTTATTAATTATTGGTGCAATACAAATGTTTTATGATGAAGATTATAAAAATGATCATTATGGTTGGTTATTTTTGATAGTGTGTTGGATAGTTAGAAGTGTTTTTAATATTACGATAAGTTTAAAAGAAGGAGATAAAAAGTCAGTATTACTGGATTTAGGTTTAGTGCTTTTTTCCTTTTACCTTATATTTGTATATAGTACGAAATATTTCTTCTGACAAAAAGCTCATAGTCTTATAGAGACTTTGAGCTTTTTGTCAGTAAATTTGCTTGTGAATTAATATGTTATTTTAGATTTTTACAATAATAGGCCCAGTACCAGCGTTGCTGTAACCAGGGGCAAAGTAAATATTTTAAACAGTAGAGTTCTGGCTTTCAGAACTCTTTTTACATGCTAAAATCTTCTTAAGATTTTTCAAAAAAGAAACTTCCTTATGGTAGTAGAGGGCACCATATATACATTGATATCACTGAGTTGTTTACTACGAGTAGAATATTTTATTTCTTTGTAAGGTGCTCTTTATCGAGCGATCCATTGGCGAAAATTTGAAGAAACACAGAAGTAAAAAACTTCGTGTTTCTTCTTTAATATATTTATTAGAAACCGCTTTGCACTTCCCGTCACAGTTGCTCCTTCTAGCCCTCATTAAACAAAGTAAAACCCACTGCACACAAGGGTCCTTTAGTCATAAGCTTCACTAATTGTTTTGCAGTATATTTCGGTGAATATTTCATGTCATTTTGAAGCCACCAAATTGCCATCCCAACAACACAGGAAGTGATGAAATGGAATACCATATCCTTTGGAATATCTAAGTCATGGTCTTCAATTTTAAGCTCAATGAAATTTTGTTCAAGATTATCCATAATAGTCTGCTGCATTTTTAGGTTAAAATCATGAATGCCATGAGAGCCAAGCATGCTTTTATAAAAGTCTGCATGTTTTAATATACACTCAAATATGGATTGTAAAATCCCCTCGAATTCCGAAAAATCTATTTGCTGTCCCTGCACATGAGTATATAGGACCATCTTACTTGTCAATTCTCCTAGTACATTTTCACTAAGCTTTGTTAACAAATCTTGTTTATCCCTGTAATGTGAGTAAAATGTCGCCCGATTAATGAGTGCCTCATCTGTGATGTCTTGAATGGTAATAGCATCGTATCCTTTTTCCGCTATCAGTTTAATAAAAGCATCATATATAAATTTCTTTGTCCGAATAATCCGCAGATCCGCTTTTTTCAACACCTTATACCTCCCTGTTCGTTATTGTCATTATAAACAACAGATTTCATTCTTTTGTTTTTTATCGTACATTCATGCCTTAACTGTAAATTGAATTGTTTAGTAAAAACGATATAATTACAATGTAAACAACATGTATTTATTATAAACTACACTTTGTTTGTTATCTATCATTTTGTTAAATAAATACTAGGAGGAATAATTTTAAATGCTTACAATAAAGCAATTTTTCAAACAAAAGATGGTTCTAGGTGGCTTGTTAGGCATTATGGTTGCTGTTACCATCGCTAGTTTTGCTTTTATGGGATCAACTGTTAATCCTGTACCTAAAGACTTACCGATCGCTATAGTAATACAGGATACAGGTGTGAACTTACCAGGACAAGGAAGTGTAAATTTAGGAGATGAAATAAAAAAGCAAATTCTGCAAAATAAGCAAAGCCAAGTTAAATGGACGTTCTTACAAACACAAGAAGATGTATTGCAAGGGATGAAGGATAAGAAGTATTACGCTGCCATTATGTTTCCACCAGAAATGTCCCAGCAACTTATATCGCTGACCACACCGAAAGGAGAACAACCTGAGGTGCAAGTCTTGGTGAATCAAGGAATGAACTATACTGCCGCAACGGTTTCGAGCCAAATGATTGATAAGTTCATTGGAGGGATAAACGAAAATATCCGTAATACCTTATTTAATCAGATTTCACAAAGCAATATGACAGTAACAACTGAACAGGCAAAGTTATTAGCCAACCCATTTCTTATTAAAACGGAGTTAATTCATCCAGTTCAAACACATACAGGTAATGGAAATATTCCTATTATGCTGACACAAATCTTATGGATTACTACTCTTATCAGTTCTTTAGTCTTATTTATAGCTGTCCAAAAGTTTACAAACGGACGCGTTACAGGAAAGTCAGTTTTATCACAGGTCCTTGCAGGTTCTGTTTTCATGACAGTAATTGCAAGTTTAACCCTTTTCATTGCTCATACTATACTCGATGTATATATACCGAACGCAGGAGAAATTTTCTTATTGTTACTTTTCTTTGGTTTCATGTTCTTCCTTCTGCAAAGTGCAGTACTCAACTGGATTGGGCGTGTCGGGGTACCAATATTAATGGTAGTCTTCTTCTTTTCCATGCCAGTTTTATCACTGGCACACGAATTTCTTCCTGATGTGACAAAACATTGGTTGTATTCTTGGACTCCTTTTAAGTACAGTGTAGAAGCATTTCGTAGCAGCTTCTTCTTTGGAGGGTACAGAGTGGGATCATATGTTCAGACGATGGGGCTTCTTGGACTTGTATCTTTTATCATTATGGTATTGGCTGTATTCAAAGGGAAAGATAAACAAAAAGGTTCTTTATCTACTGAGTCAGTGTAGAGAGAGTAGATCTAAAGCTAAAGAGATACAAGGAATTTCCCTTGTATCTCTTTGGCTTTCATGAGCTCGGCTTTATTCAGCATCATTAAAAAGGAAATGGAATATCACAAAATTCCATTTATCGGATCATATATTAGAGAAAACTTGAGGAAACGAGCCTTAGAAACCTCACAATTTATTAATCCATTATATTTTATATAAATGATATGACGGACTAGAGCAGCAACCATGTGATTCTCCTTAATAGAAATGCTAGGTTACAGCTCCCATATACAAACCCTACATTTAAGAAAGAATAGGTGAATTTTATAAAGATGAAAAACCCTAAAGTTCAATTATTATGTGTATTTACACTTGTATCTATCATTCTCTTTCTGTTAGATACATCTATTACCTCACTATACAACTTTGTCGACGTACTATGGTTTATCACAATAGTAGGAATTGCCTTCATTATTTTTATCGAAAACCGTTCACCAAAAAGTACTTTAGCATGGTTTTTAGTATTAGCACTTCTTCCTGTTGTTGGTGTACTTTTGTACGCTCTTTTTGGCCGAAGTCGTTGGAGAAGAAAGAAGCATCTACATCGTTCAGAAGAGCAAAGAAAATTATTCCGTGAGATTTTAGAAGGAAAACATCTAGATTTATCATTCACTTCCCCATTAAGTGAGCGCTCTACTTATTTAACACATGTTGTACAAAAATTCGGTGGCGGTCCTGTCGCCAATAATACAACAACAAAACTCTTAACAAATGGTGATCAAACATTTACAAGCATTATACAAGCTATTGAAAGTGCTACACATCATATACATATTCAATACTTTATTTATCGAGCAGATGAAATTGGTACAAAAATTCGCGATGCATTAATTAAGAAAGCAAAATCTGGTGTAATTGTACGCTTTCTTTATGATGGGTTCGGAAGCAATTCATTACGAAATCGTTTCTTACAACCCATGAAAGATGTAGGAATTGAGGTTGTGGCATTTGATTCTATTCTTTCATCATGGCCACTTGAAACAATAAATTATCGTAACCATCGTAAAATTGTCATTGTAGATGGAGAGATTGGTTTTACAGGTGGGCTCAACGTTGGTGATGAGTATCTTAGTCGTTCTAAAAAATTCCCAATTTGGCGTGACAGCCACTTAAGAATAGAAGGAAAAGCATTGTACAAATTACAAGCAATATTCCTTGAAGATTGGCTTTATGCCACTAATGGTTTAAATACTTATTCTTGGAATCAATTTATGAATACAAAATACTTTCCAGGTAAACAAAATTCTCATGCAGAAGGTGCTATTCAAATTGTAGCAAGTGGACCAAGTTCAGATGATACAAACATTCGTAATACTTTACTTGCTGTTATGGGTTCTGCTAAGAAATCAATCTGGATCGCAACACCCTACTTCATCCCGGATCAAGAAACATTAACATTACTACGTTTAAGTGCAATGGCTGGAATAGATGTCCGCATTCTATATCCAGGTAAGAGAGACAGAATCATTAGTGATCTAGCATCTCAATCATACTTCACACCACTTCTAAAAGCCGGTGCTTCAATTTACAGCTATAAAGATGGTTTTGTGCACGCTAAAATTGTACTTGTAGATGATAAAATTGCAACAATTGGCACAGCAAATATGGATGTCCGTAGTTTTGAACTAAATTATGAAATCATTAGCGTACTTTATGAATCTAAGACAGTTCTTGATATTAAACGTGATTTTGAAGAGGACTTTAACCATTCAACTGAAATTCAATGGAAATCATTTCAAAAACGTAGTATTCGAAAACGAATACTGGAATCCCTAATGCGTCTAATTTCCCCTTTATTATAATTCTGAAAAAAGTAATCTAAACAAATTTGATTACTTTTTTCTTTTATAATCACATGTTTTCTGCAAAACAAAAGTGGTTATTACGCATATTTGGCGAAACAACAAAAGAATTTTTAATTGACAATACAATCGTTCATTTTTTATGAAACTTCAGAGTGAAAATGTGTTCAAGCAAGACTCTATCTTTTCTTTAATACGTACAATTTTTAAATCGTCACCAAAAGAGCGTAAGAACCATTTTTTATTACACTGGAAACGAAGTCAGAGGTTAAACGAGTTCGCGGTAAAATTCCTGTGCGAAGCTTACTCGTTTCCTTATTTATTTTAACAGGTGTCATTTGTATGCAAGTAACAGAAGCTGGAACAGAAAAGAGATGGCAAAGTCATCTCCAAAGAGACCTACTACCAGCGTAGCTACGTTTAGAGTAAAGTAGTTTTATGTAACAAAAACGACCGTTTATGTTACATAAAGTGCTTAAGAATAATAAATTCTATAACTCTTGAATTCGTTGTAACAAAATACTGTATCAAAAATGATTCGTAACATTACTAATTGAAACTCTTTTTGTTACTGCAAAACACATGCATATATGGCTGATTTTCTACACTTAATCGCTACTTTGCCCCTGATTACAAGAACGCTGGTACTGGGCCTAATAACGGAACTAAAGACAGGTATTTTCCTGACGCAGCGATTTGTAAAATTCTTGAATAGTAGAAGTAAAATGAGCAGCTTCCTCTAAAAAAGGATAATGATTACTATCCTCAAATGAAACAAAAATAGAATTACGTATGCCCTCATGCATCTCAATAGAATACTGAATCGGGCACTGTATATCGTGTCTGCCGCATGTAATAAGCGTCTTTGTTTGAATAGAGGAAAGGGAATCTCTTAGATTGAAGTATGGGTATTCTTTATTGAAAGCGTTCATCCGATTGGCAGACATTGATTTATGAATTGGTTTATAAAAATAAGATTCATAGTGTTCTGGTATATATAAAGATAATTTGGTTCGCTTAGTAGATAGTTCTTTTCGCTCTTCACTTGTAAGGTGTGGGCTTGTTAAGTTCTCAATAAGTTCTTGCATATAATGAAACTGTGGATGTGCAGGGTGATAAATACAAAATGGTGTTTCGGTATAGTTACTTGCTGCTGCTCCAACAACGACTAGTGATTGTAAGGATTCTGGATATGTAATCGCGTATAAAAGTCCAAGCACACCACCAGTTGAATGGCCGGCGAAATGCCATGTGGAAAATTGCAAAGCTTCTTTAATTGCTTCTAAGTCGTGAATCGTTTCAATCATACTTAATTCGTTTTCTACTTTGGCTTTTACAGAGTTCCCAGCGTCTCGTAAGTTAATAAGGAATACACGATGTGTAGAAGTAAAAACATCCGCAAAGTAATCACCAGTTTCATTAAATTGTGAATAGTGATGTGTCATGCAAAGCGGTTCGCCATTTCCTTTAGTAAAGAGTTCGAATGTCCCACGTTTTGTGCTGATTATTTGTTGTTTCCACATAATATCACTACCTTTTCTCATAAAAGTTGGGCCAACCCGTTATTAAATGAAAATATATCAGCGATACTCAAA
>NZ_NADV01000011.1:149906-266522 GCF_003264175.1 Bacillus sp. SRB_331
CGATACTCAAAATATATCGGCGCAACTCAAAATATATCAGCGATTTTTAAAAAATATCGACTTACCGACAGAAACCGACAATAAATAAAAGGAGGCTATTTAAAAACGAGCCTCCTTTTCGTTTAGTACAAAGATTTTGTCATATTATTCCGAATAATTTCAAGAGATTTCGCTACAGTTAATGCATTTTTTTCTTCGATTTCTGGTTTTCTAGGGATAGGTTGATACATGTTGTCTGGATCTTCCCATGTAAGGGGAAGGTCGGTTTCTGCTTGTCCTTTCCAAGCGTCAATCCATTCTGGAGGGAGATAACCTGAGATGTTTTGGATGTTGTTCATTTCGAGCCAAATGAGTGCCCAAGCTCTTGGTACGACGCGCCAGTGATCATAGCCACCACCGCCGACAGCAATCCAGCGACCGTCGCAATATTCATTAGCGATTTCACGAGCGAGCTTCGGTATTTCACGGTAAATGTTCATCGTTGCGCAAAGGTGTGTAAGTGGATCGTAATAATGTGCATCAGCACCATTTTGCGTTAAAATAATATCCGGTTTAAAGTATGCTGCCACTTCTTTTACAACTGTTCGATATGAATCTAAAAACGATTCGTCTTCTGTAAAAGCGTCGAGTGGAACGTTAAAAGAATAATTATATCCATTTCCTTGTCCACGTTCATTTACTGCGCCAGTTCCAGGAAATAAATAACGCCCAGTTTCGTGTAATGAAATGGTGCATACGTTAGGATCGTCGTAAAAAGACCATTGTACCCCGTCGCCGTGATGAGCATCTGTATCAATATATAAAACGCGTAAACCGTATTTCTTCTGAATATATTTCATTGCGATAGAGCTATCGTTATAAATACAAAAGCCAGATGCTTTACCACGAAAGCCATGATGTAAGCCGCCACCTAAATTGAGGGCGTGCTTTACTTTCCCAGAAATAACAGCATCGACAGCTGTTAATGTTCCGCCAACGAGTAATGCACTTGCTTCATGCATATTTGGAAACATTGGTGTATCTTCTGTTCCAAGTCCATATGTCATCGCAATTGATTTTTCTAACTTTCCTTCTCCAGCAAGTTTTACCGCATTTATGTACTCCTCTGTATGAATGAATGCAATTTCCTCATCTGTAGCCATTCTTGGCGAGATGACTTGAGAAGGGGAGATAAAACCACTCTTTTGTAATAAGTCATACGTAAGTGTGACGCGTAGTTGGTTAAAAGGATGATCAGGGCTAAAAGAATAGCCCCGAAAGTCATCCGAATAAATGAAGGCGCTGCTCATGCTTGCATCCCCATTATGTTTGGCCATAATACGCGGTAGCCCTCTGCTTCGAGTGCATCAATCACTTTTAGAGGATTCATCGTTTGAATGCGGAAAACGAGTACTTTATCATTCTCATCTTTTGCTGGATAGACGAGAACGCTCACAATATTTATTTGTAAATCACTAAAAATAGCAACGACTTTTCCAAGAATACCAGGTTCATTTTTCACTTGAATTTCAATTTGTGAACTTGGTTGATGAGCTCCTGTTAATTTTACTAACGTGTGCAGCACTGTAGATTCAGAAATGATACCTACGAGTTTTCCAGCTTTCGTAACAGGAAGACAGCCTATTTTATTTTCAAAAAATAAAGTCGCAATTTCCTCAACGAAATCGAGAGGGTGACAAGTCATAACAGGGTGTTTCATTATGAGTTCAAGCGGTTGCTTCAGCATATCGAGTGAAACTTGTTCATCTAAAATAGACGGACTTGCATCTCTTACATCCCGATCAGAAATAATGCCTACGACATGATTATTTTGATCGACAATTGGAATGTGCCGAATGCCTTTCGTACGTATCGTTCGGATTGCTGTTTCGATTGTATCGTTTGGATGTAGTGTTACTACATTTTGATTCATAATTTCTTCTACAATCATTCCAGTTGCCCCCTTTATTAATACATAAAACGATTGTGAAAACGTAGACGATCGAATGCTTGAATGGAATCCGTATCAACACGTGTACCGATGCGGACCATTAAACAGTTGGCAGGATGTGAACAAATTTCAGGATCATCTGTAGCCATCCATTGTAAACCACCAGCATTCATCATTTTTTCCATTACTTTTCGGTATTCCCAAACATTTAAGCCTGTTTGTTTTAAATCCCAGTGCCAATAATATTCAGTCGTTAATATAATGTAATCTTCCATATGATCGTCCATCATTGAAACTTCTAATAAATTTTTTCCGACAGAGCAACCACGAAAGGCTGGGACAACTTCAATCGCCCCGAGTTCAATTAAGTTTTCAATCTTTCCTTCTGACCATCGCTCGAGCGGATCAGGATATAAGTATGTAACATATCCAACGATCGTTTGGTCATGTCTAGCAATAATGAGACGAGCTTCTGGTAATTTAGAAATTTCGACAATTGCTTTATATTGCTGCTCGGCAGGACGAAACGCAATTAAGTCTGGATGAAATTCATACATTTCAAGATTATGTGTAGAGACAGGACCTTCAATAATTAAAGTGCCTTTCGCTGTTTTTAAGTTTCTGGCATTATATATTCTTTTATGAATCAATTTATTGCTCACCACCTTGAGGGTTTGTGAATCTATTAATATCGTACTTTATAATATATGCGATGTGAATCGAATTTTGTCATTAAAAATTTGTCTAAAAATCAACAAAAATACTGAAAATTTTAAATAATGTCATTATAATAGATAATAGAATACATAGGAGGGGGATGTAAAGTATGAAAGTGGAAACGCTTCCTGTCATTAAAGGAGAAAATAATTTGCCGAATTATGAAGAGGCATACGCGAATTTTAACTGGGAAGAGGTTAATAAAAATTTTACTTGGAATGAAACAGGACGAGTAAATATGGCGTATGAGGCAATTGATAAGCATGCGAAATCAGATCGAAAGAATAAAGTAGCACTTTATTATCAAGATGGATCGCGAAAAGAGAAATATACGTTTAAGGAAATGAAGGATTTTTCTAATAAAGCAGGAAATGTCCTGAAAAACTATGGCGATGTTGAGAAAGGCGATCGCGTTTTTATTTTTATGCCGCGTTCCCCAGAATTATATTTCGCACTTTTAGGTGCAGTGAAATTAGGGGCAATTGTTGGACCATTATTTGAAGCATTTATGGAAGGCGCAGTTCGCGATCGTTTAGAAGATAGCGAAGCGAAGGTGTTAATTACAACTCCTGAATTGTTAGAGCGCATACCATTAAATGATTTACCTGCTTTAAAAACAGTCTTCCTTGTTGGAGACAATGCAGAAGAAGGCGGTAAAACTGTAGCGTTCAATCCTTTATTTGAACAAGCTTCAAAAGAATTACATATCGAATGGTTAGGCCGTGAAGACGGTTTAATTCTACATTACACATCTGGTTCTACTGGTAAGCCAAAAGGCGTCCTTCATGCGCAAAACGCAATGGTTCAGCACTATCAAACAGCGAAATGGGTATTAGATTTAAAAGAAGATGATGTATATTGGTGTACAGCTGACCCAGGCTGGGTAACTGGAACAGCTTACGGTATTTTTGCACCGTGGTTAGTGGGAGCATCAAATGTTATTTTAGGCGGGAGATTTAGTCCAGAGGCATGGTATGAAGCACTGCAAGATTACGGTGTAACAGTTTGGTATAGTGCACCGACAGCGTTCCGTATGTTAATGGGAGCTGGACAAGACGCAATTAAAAAATATGATTTATCACAAGTGCGTCACGTATTAAGTGTTGGTGAGCCATTAAATCCAGAAGTAATTCGCTGGGGTATGAGCGCATTTGGACTTCGTATTCATGATACGTGGTGGATGACAGAAACAGGCGGACAAGTTATTTGTAACTATCCTTGTATGGAAATCCGTCCAGGTTCAATGGGGAAACCAATTCCGGGTGTGAAAGCAGCGATTGTTGATAATGAAGGAAATGAAGTGCCTCCATACACAATGGGGAACTTAGCAATTGGTAAAGGTTGGCCATCTATGATGCGTGCGGTTTGGAATAACCCACAAAAATATGATTCTTACTTTATGCCGGGAGATTGGTACGTATCAGGTGATTCAGCTTATATGGATGAAGATGGATACTTCTGGTTCCAAGGACGTATTGACGATGTAATTATGACGTCAGGTGAGCGTGTTGGTCCGTTTGAAGTAGAAAGTAAATTAATCGAGCATGCTGCTGTAGCGGAAGCTGGTGTAATTGGTATTCCTGATCCAGTACGCGGGGAAATCATTAAAGCATTTATCGCGCTTCGCGTGGGATACGAACCATCTGAAGAATTAAAAGAAGAGATTCGTCAATTTGTGAAAAAAGGCTTAGCAGCTCATGCAGCTCCAAGACAAATTGAATTTAGAGATAAATTACCGAAAACGAGAAGTGGTAAAATTATGCGCCGCGTATTAAAAGCGTGGGAATTAAACTTACCAACAGGCGATTTATCGACGATGGAAGATTAAAAGAGGAAGGGTCTGAATGAATACGTTCAGACCCTTCTTTTTTATCCGGCTATTTGTGGGCAGTAAAACTCCCACCTCAAAATTCAGCTAGGGCAAAGAAGTAAGGTGTGAGATCAACTGCCCGTAAACGCCCGATTGGTGAGGGCTAATAATCAGTGGGGGATGAACAAAACCCCCACTGATTAAAGTTTCACTTTATGTTATTATAAACTTATATATACGTGTTGGAAGGGGAGAAGGAAATGAAAACAGAAAAAGAAAAGATGATACAAGGGGAAATGTACATACCGGCTGATCCCGTTTTAGTAAAGGACAGGGAGCAAGCTCGTATATTAACGAGAAAATTAAATGAAACACCAGAAGTAAAACTAGAAGAACGTAGTGCAATCGTAAAAGAATTATTCGGAACGACTGGAGATAACATTCATCTTGAATCTTCTTTTAGATGTGATTACGGTTATAACATTCACGTTGGTGAAAACTTTTACGCAAACTTTGACTGTACGATTTTAGACGTATGCCCAGTTACAATCGGAGTGAACTGTATGTTAGCTCCAGGTGTTCACATTTATACAGCAACGCATCCGCTTGATCCAGTAGAGCGCATAAGCGGATCAGAGTACGGAAAACCAGTTACAATTGGCGATAACGTATGGATTGGCGGAAGAGCGATTATTAATCCGGGCGTAACAATTGGAGATAATGCTGTCATCGCATCTGGCGCTGTTGTAACGAAAAATGTGCCAGATAATGTAGTAGTTGGCGGGAATCCTGCGAGAATCATAAAAAAAATAAAATAATATTTGAACGAAGCGCCTTCCTCGTCTGTATACATTTATGAAAGAATAGATGAGGGAGGCTTTTTATATGTCCAATAAATTGATGCTTACTTTTGCTTTAATTGGAATTATAGTTGTATTTTCTTGTGGTATGTTATTGCCTATACCAATTGGATTTAAAATTTCAATGATTACATTTGGGATTATTATGATTGTTATTTTTTCAATCCTTATTCCGTTTGATAAGAAGTATATTGTACGAAAAAATGGAAATAAAATTGATTTTACAAAAACAAAAATATATTTTCGTTGGAATGTATTTGATACAATTTCGGTCTGTCTTGCAGTGTATGCATGTATATGTGTGCTGGCGTTAAATATTTTAGTTTCAACCGGCCATACGATTCAAAACCCATATGTTCAATTTTTTACGAATCAGTCACAAGCATGGGTCATTGTCGCAAGTGCATATTTAATTTCCCGTATTTCATTAACGTTAAAAGGAATAAAGGAGATCAAAAAAAATGGCGCAGATTGGGATTGAGGAGGAGCTCATGCTTGCGTACCAAAATGGAGATAAGCAAGCTGGAGAAAAACTATATGTTTTAATCAAACCAGCGCTATATACATTTTTGTATCGATTTAATCGTGATGAACAACTGAGTATAGATCTCGTTCAAGATACGTTTTTGACTCTAGAGCGTAAGAAACATATGTATGAAACCCGAAAAGGAAAAATTAAAACGTATTTATTTCAAATCGGTTACCGTCTTATGATTAATAAATTGAATCGAAGAAAAAAATGGCGCTCTCTTTTACCGTTTTTAGTACCGATTCAGGAAAAGGAGTTTTCTCACGAAGACCGGCTTACGGTAAGAGAAGCAATTTTGAAAGTTCCTGAAGAACAGCGAGCGGTCCTGATTCTTTCTTATTATCATGATATGCAGCAAATAGAAATTGCAGAGGTACTAGATATTCCTATTGGAACAGTGAAGTCGAGACTTCATAACGGGATAAAGAAATTGAAACAATTGCTGGAGGTGGATGAAATTGAGCGGAAATCCTTTTAAGAATGAATATAAATTAAAGCAGCATTTAGATAGCGATCATGTAGAAATACCGGATTTTCCAAAAACGGTAAGCCGCTTCGATCGATTACTTGGATTTCTTGCTTCTCCAGCGAAAGATCCTGTGGAAGCGACGATTGGGAATGATTTATCGGTTGTGTTTCATGTGTCGTTATTAGTTGGTGTTCCAGCTATTTCTCTTATTACGATATTCCTTGCGACTTTATAAAGGATTGGTAGGGAAAGAACTCATACCTCTATTTGACACGCCTATATAAATGATGGTATAAAGAAAAGTATATGAATAATTGAGCGTGGAAAGGGAGAAGTAGTGATCATTTCCCTGTTTTAGAGAGCTGATGGTCGGTGGAAATCAGCACATAGATGATCGCGAATTACGCCCCTAGAGCATCTTTTTTCGATTGAATTGTATTCAAAAGGGAAAAGACGGTGCTAAGCCGTTATGTAAATAAGGTGGTAGGCTTTTTTTGTCTGCAACTAGGGTGGTAACGCGATGATCAAAATCGTCCCTTATTTAAAGGGGCGATTTTTTTATGTTTTCAACCTTCACGCCAGTAATGAACTTAAAGGAGAGTATGTAGGATATGGGTATTTTACAAGATCTTGAATTTCGCGGTCTAATTAACCAGCAAACAGATGCTGAGGGACTTGAGCAATTATTAGAAAAAGAAAGCGTTAAATTATACTGTGGTTTCGATCCGACAGCGGATAGCTTACACATCGGTCATATGTTACCAGTATTAATGTTACGTCGTTTCCAATTAGCTGGTCACCAACCAATCGCACTTGTTGGCGGTGGTACTGGTATGATCGGTGACCCAAGTGGTAAAAAAGCAGAGCGTACATTAAATACGAAAGATACAGTTGCTTACTACACAGAAAGCATTAAAAACCAACTTTCAAACTTCTTAGAGTTCGAAAACGTGAACAACCCAGCAACAATGGCTAATAACTATGATTGGCTTGGTAACTTAGATGTAATTTCATTTTTACGCGATATCGGTAAAAACTTCGGTTTAAACTATATGTTAGCAAAAGATACAGTAGCATCTCGTTTAGATACTGGTATTTCATTCACTGAGTTTAGTTATATGATTTTACAATCATACGACTTCTTAAACTTATACCAAAACCATAATTGCCGTCTACAAATCGGTGGTAGTGACCAATGGGGTAACATTACAGCGGGTCTTGAATTAATCCGTAAATCAGAAGAAGATGCGAAAGCATTCGGTTTAACAATTCCACTTGTTACAAAATCTGACGGTACGAAGTTTGGTAAAACAGAAGGCGGCGCAATTTGGTTAGACCCAGAGAAAACAACTCCTTACGAGTTCTACCAATTCTGGATCAATACAGATGACCGCGATGTAGTTAAATACTTAAAATACTTCACATTCTTATCTCATGAAGAAATTCTTGAGCTTGAGAAGCAAGTAACTGAAACGCCAGAAAAACGTGCAGCACAAAAATCATTAGGATCTGAAATGACAAAACTTGTTCACGGCGAAGAAGCGTTAGAGCAAGCAATTAAAATTTCAGCTGCATTATTCAGTGGCTCTGTAGCAGAACTTACTGCAAGCGAAATCGAGCAAGGATTCAAAGACGTACCATCTGTAGAACGTACTGCAGAAGATACAGTATTAATCGACTTACTTGTAGAAAGCAAAATTTCACCATCTAAACGTCAAGCACGTGAAGATGTAACAAACGGTGCAATCTACGTAAACGGTGAGCGTACACAAGCGTTAGACTACGTTGTAACAGAAAACGACCGCATCGAAGGTAAATTCACAATCATTCGCCGCGGTAAGAAGAAATATTTCCTAATTCGTTACTAATCAGAAAAGAATTTAAAACAAATAGTACCCCGAATGGTAGGCTGAAAAGTCTATCGTTCGGGGTTTTTATGTATGCATTTAAATTGCCTCATGATTTCTTTTAAATAGAATATGAAGAATTAATACGAGCATGTAAAGTAAGCCAATTAGCATAACGACAAATGCCCCGGGATAAAATTTTGCCGCATATATAAAGAAATCGATTTGATAAATATCGTCATAATGTGAAACGTACCCTTTAAAATAATTCGTAAACTTAGCGCTATATTTCCATTCATCAGGATAATCTATTAAATTACTCCCTTGATACCAACTCATAAGTGCTGAAGTAATAAAAAGCATACAGGCACTACCCAATTGAACCATTTGATTTATTGTCAAAATGAAACAACCTCCTATTTAATGGTTATTATAGCGTGCATTCGTATTCCTGTAACCTTTTTGTTGTAATCTCCTTTTCGAGTTCATACGGAAATCACATGTAAGCGGTATGATAAATGTATAACAAATAGAAAGGAGTGGTAAAACAAAATGTCACTAGAAGCGCTCATTATTTTTTCTTTGCTAAATGCGGGTCAGCTTGCAGAGAACACGAAGGTTGATGTACATAAAGAGCAGAAAGATGCTTATGTATATGTTAAAAAAGAGGAAAATAAATAATTTTAATATATAAATAAAGGCTACCAGAGAGAACGTTTTAGTTTCTTTGGTAGCTTTTTCTATTGAGATATAATTTGGAAGTAATGAAATAAGGAGTAGTCTGAAAACGGATTATATGTTTAAGGGAATAAGTATAACAGCATGCAATGAAGATGGATTATAAAATTTTGCACAATAAACGGAGCCAGTATTAAAGAGAATCCAATCGTTGGAATGAATAAAAGAGAAGTAAGGACGATTATCCATAACTCATGAAAAAACTTCCTTGAAGTATCTTACTATACATACGACATTTATATAAATAAAAAAAGCCCAGGCCCCTTGATAAACAAGGTTCCTAAGGCTTTTAATAATACTCTTTGCAGAGTACCGAGATTAACGAGAGTAGAACTCTACGATTAATGCTTCGTTGATTTCAGCTGCTAACTCAGAACGCTCAGCGTGACGAGTGTAAGTAGCTTCTAACTTATCAGCATCGAAAGTTAAGTATTCTGGTACGAAGTTGTTAACTTCGATCGCTTCTTTAACAACAACAAGGCTGTTAGATTTTTCGCGAACGCTGATAGTTTGGTTAGGTTTAACGCGGTAAGATGGGATATCTACGCGAGCGCCATCAACCGTGATGTGACCGTGGTTTACTAATTGGCGAGCTGCACGACGAGTGCGAGCTAAGCCCATGCGGTAAACTAGGTTGTCAAGACGAGCTTCAAGAAGGATCATGAAGTTTTCGCCGTGCTTACCAGGCATTTTACCTGCTTGGTCAAATGTGCGACGGAATTGACGTTCAGTCATGCCGTACATGTGACGAAGTTTTTGTTTCTCTTGTAATTGTAAACCGTATTCTGAAAGTTTCTTACGTTGGTTAGGACCGTGAGGACCTGGTGCGTAAGGGCGTTTTTCTAATTCTTTTCCTGTGCCGCTTAGAGAGATTCCAAGACGACGAGACAGTTTCCATGCTGGACCTGTATAACGAGCCATAGTTGACTCCTCCTTTAAAAATGTTTTTATTTTCGTAAAATAAAAACAGACGTAATCGATATTTACGGGTATTTTGTTTTCATGTACCTTCGCTCCAGCAGCAGGGAGTTACGAGATACACCTCCGCAGAGGAACAAAATACAAACGATAAACTCACATTACAAGGCTGCCTTTTTATTTTACACAAACGCTATTATATCTTTTACTTACAGTTTCGTCAAGAGACTCCCTTTTTGTTTTATACAGATAAATTTTGGAAATTAACAAGAAGGAATTTAAAACAATATAAAAGAAAAGATAGAAACACAAATAAAACGCTTACATAAAATGTAGTAAAGACGTTCATCAGATTTTTCCTGGTGGATATGTGGAAATAAAGACATAAGGGGGATGTTTTTATGAAAAAGAAACATATAGAGACAGCATTAATTCATCACGGATATGAATCAAATGAAAATAAAGGGAGTTTAACACCACCTTTATTTCAAACTTCTACATTTACGTTTGAGACAGCACAGCAAGGAGAAGCGAGTTTTGCGGGAGAAGATCCATCTTATATTTATTCAAGGCTTGGGAATCCAACTGTGAAATTATTTGAAGAACGTATGGCTGTTTTAGAAGATGGAGAGGAGGCGCTGGCGTTCGGTTCAGGTATGGCAGCCATCTCAGCAACTTTAATCGGTTTTCTAAAGGCTGGAGATCATATTATTTGTTCAAATGGATTATATGGATGTACGTACGGTTTTTTAGAAGTATTAGAAGAGAAATTTATGATTACTCATTCGTTTTGTGATATGGAGACAGAGACTGATATTGAAAATAAAATTCGTCCAAATACAAAGCTCATTTTCGTTGAAACACCGATAAATCCAACGATGAAATTAATTGATTTAGAAAAGGTGATCGGGGTAGCGAAGCGCAATGATTTGCTTGTTATTGTTGATAATACGTTTTGTTCACCTTATTTACAAAGACCTCTTGAACTTGGTTGTGACGCCGTCGTTCACAGTGCGACAAAATATATTGGTGGTCACGGGGATGTTGTAGCGGGTGTAACAATTTGTAGAACGAAAACGTTAGCTGACAAAATCCGTCCGATGCGAAAAGATATCGGCGGTATTATGGCGCCGTTTGACGCGTGGTTATTGTTACGCGGATTAAAAACATTAGCAGTAAGAATGGATCGTCATTGTGATAATGCGGAAAAAATTGTATCGTTTTTGAAAAATCATGAAGCAGTAGAAGGTGTTTGGTATCCGGAGGGAGAATTAGCATCTCGGCAAATGAAACGAGGTGGGGGCGTTATTTCTTTTTCAATTAAAGGTGGAAAAGAGGAAACACAGTCGTTTATCAATGACCTCCATTTTATTACAATTGCCGTAAGTTTAGGTGATACCGAAACGTTAATTCAGCATCCAGCGACGATGACGCATGCAGCTATTCCGGCTGAACTAAGAAAAGAAATGGGTATTTTTGATAATTTAATACGCCTATCTGTCGGCTTAGAATCATGGGAAGATATCGTTTCTGATTTAGAACAGGCACTAAAGAAGATATCTACTGTTAGTAATCAATAAAGTGAAACTGTAATCAGTGGGGGTTTTGTCCATCCCCCGCTGATTATTAGCCCTCACCAATCGGGCTTTTACGGGCAGTTATCTCCCACCTAACTTCCTTGTATTCGCCGAATTTACTGCCCGTTAATGCGGGATAAAAAAGAGTGAGCTATCGGTTTCGTACGTTACGTACGTAATCGATAGCTCACTCTTTTCTTTATTAAATATGTTTTAGGAGTGTTTCCACAAACTTTTCTAAATAGTGCTGATCTACTTCATCGAAACGATTTTTTTCAGGACTATCAATATCAAGCACACCAATGATATTTCCTTCTTTCATAATCGGTACAACGATTTCAGAATTAGAGGCACTATCGCAAGCGATATGTCCTGGGAATTGGTGAACATCTGCTACAAGTTGCGTTGTTTTTGTTTCAGCTGCAACGCCGCAAACACCACGTCCGAACGGAATACGCACGCAAGCTGGCATCCCTTGGAATGGTCCAAGAACAAGTTGATTTCCTTCTGTTACATAAAAGCCAACCCAATTAACGCGATCTAAAAATTGATTTAATAGTGCGGACGCATTTGATAAGTTTGCGACTACGTTCGGTTCGCCAGTTAATAATGCATCCAGTTGTTTAATTACTGTCTCATATTGCTCTTCACGAGATCCTGCATAACTTTCTTTTGTAAACATGGAAACAACTCCCTTTTTAGCGAGATATGTAAAACGATAGCAAAATACGATGTATTTCACATGACTTTGTCGATAGAAAATTAAAGGAATTTGTCTTAAAAGTCAAGAAATTTAAACTATAGCTGTTCATTGAGAGGAAGTGAGCGCATGAAGCAGACGAAACAAAAGGTAATTGATGCGGCAATATCGTTGTTTAATACGAAAGGTTATGACGGGACATCAGTGCGAGACATTGCAAAGCGAGCGGATGTGAATGTAGCGAATATTTCATATTATTTTGCTGGAAAGCAAGGGTTATTAGAACAGCTTATTACTGATTTTTTAGAAGGATATATTCACGTAATTGAAACGTCATTTGAACAGAGAGAATATTTATCGGCTAAAGATGTGATGGTGCAAATGGTGCGCGGGATTTTACGATATCAATTTGATAATAGAGAACTGACACGTTTTTTTTATAGAGAGCTTTCGCTTGATACGACATTAATTCGTGAAGTGATGACCGTTTATTTTTCTAGAGAAAGATATTATATAGAGCAAATCATTAAACAAGGACAAATGAAGCAAGAATTTAAAAAGATATCTTTTACAATGTTTATGACGCAATTAAAAGGCATGATAAATATGCCGTTTTTATATCCACAATATATATCAGAGGTGCTACACTCATTTCCGTCTGAGACGTTTTTCTTAGAAATGTATACGAAGGAAATTGAGCAATGGATGGAACGAACATTATATAAAGCGAGTATGTATTATGAACTACCAAGAGCTGTTCATATGTGAAAAATCCCCACCTAACGAACTGAGGTGGGGATTTTTATATGTTGTTTTCTTTGCTATAAATTGTTGCATACTAGCGCAATAATTGTTAATGAGGCAACGGCAATTTCTATGTTATCGACAGTATAACTTTGAAACATAGAACCGATAAGTGCAAGTACAGGAACTAAATTCATAAATAATATGCCGTTAATAGATGAAATATATCGATTTCCCGTGTTCCAGCAAAATACAGGGATACATCCCGCAACAATCGACATATAAAAGAGTTCAAAACGAACGCTCATAACGGTATGTAGTGACGGTACAGAAATTATATTTGTGTAGGTATATTACCGAGTTTAGCGGCTCATTACATATCAAAGTGTAAAGACTTATTAGAGGATACATATGAAATAGAATGGAAAATTGAGCATATGAAAGTATTAATAGAGTTATTTAAAGAGTGAAAAGTTGAAGCGATGTTCATCGATTCAGTAGTAGAAGGCGCTACATATATATATAAGAAATGCGGGAAGAAAAAATCGTTTGTGCTGTTTCAAATAATCATCCGTATAGAGTGAAAAAGGTAATCCGAATGGAAGAGTTGCAAAATGAACAGCTAATTGTATACCTAGAAATATGTGATGTAAGGAAAATGATTATGAATGTGTTTCAATGTATGGGCGCGAAACCAATAATTGCGGTTGAAACATCTTATGCAGAACCGATGATTGCGATGGTAGGAGCTGGACTTGGTATAACATTGCTTCCGGAAACCGCTTTACAGTAAGCCGTAATGCAAGGTAACGTACGTGCGATTTCTGTAGAACCACCACTAATGCGAAAGATTTATTTCGTCTCTCATATGAAAGAGAGCTCGTTATCCTGCATTAACTGCCCGTAAAAGTCTTACCTTTATTGCATTCATTTGAGGACGGATAATGGAATAAGTGGAATATTAAGAAATATTACAATCACATGTAAAGAAACATGAAATTTTAAAAAAAACTAGGTCAAAAACACGTCATTACATGGTATGATTAGAACATTGTTAGTTGTTAAATATAGGGGAATTCCCTTTTTATACATAATGCCTTCCATTTCATAAACGGAACGGACAAAAAAAGAGATATAACTAGGAGGCTTTTTTGCATGGATTCTATCCTGACGATCGTTATCATTGTAGTAAGCTCTATTCTAGTGCTGCTCATGATAGAGCTTGTGATAAGAAATCGTTCATATAAAGATATTGAAGCACTGGAGCAGTGGAAACAAGAGATAAAAGATAAACCTGTGGCAGATGAACTAAAGCGGGTAAAGGATTTAAATATGACAGGTCAAACAGAAGAGCTGTTTGGTAAATGGCGTGAAGAGTGGGATGAAATTGTATCAACAACTCTTCCGAAAGCTGAAAAAGATTTAGGGCAAGCGCGAAAATTCGCCTCGCAATTCTCCTTCCGCAAAGCAAAGCATGCGATGAAAGAATCCATAGGTGGTTTAGATGACGCTGATAATCGTATTACAGACATTTTAAATGAATTACAGCAACTGTTAGAAAGCCATGAGAAAAATAGCGCGGAAATTGAAGGATTACGTGATACATATCGTAGTATGAAAAAGAGCGTTCTTGCTCATCGACACATGTATGGAGCAGCTGAGCAAAAAATTGAAGAGATGTTAGATGTTGAATCCGAGAAGTTCAAAACTTTTGAAGAGGCAACAGATAATGGTGATTATTTAAAAGCGAGAGAAATTGTTATTAGTTTAGAAGAAGGTTTAGCAAGTTTAGAAATCGTTATTCATCAAATTCCGGATTTATTGGTAGAGTGTCAAGCGACATTACCAGTTCAGCTGGAAGATTTATTACAAGGCCATGATGATATGATAAGACAAGGCTATGTATTAGAGTATTTGGAAATCCCTAAAGAAGTCCGCGATATGACGACACAACTACACACATGTTTAATGGATATACAGGAACTTCATATAACAGAAGCAGCAGAAAAAGTAGAGAACTTAAAAACTCGTTTAGACAGTTTTTATGATCAACTTGAACAAGAAGTGCATGCGAAACATTATGTGGAGCAAAAAACAATGTCTGTTTATGAAGATTTAGAAGAAATTCGTACAGAAACAATTGAAACGAAAATAGAAACACAACTTGTGAAACAAAGTTATCAATTACAAGACAAAGATATTGAGTCACAAAAAGTAATTGAAAAGCAAATGCATATTTTAATGAAACGTTTTGAAGTGTTACAAATACGCGTTGCTGAACAAGATATTGCATTCTCTATCATTCGTGAGGAACTAGAAGAGGTTTATGAGCAATGTGAAACTTTAAAAGTACTTCATGCAGAATATAAAGAAATGCTGCAAACGATGCGCAAAGAAGAATTTGAAGCACGTGAGAAGTTACAAGAAATGCGAAATACAATTTTTGAGACGAAACGTTTTATGCAAAAGTCGAATTTACCAGGTCTTCCAGAGAGTATTATGGAAGATTTACAAAAAGGGCAAATGGCGATGCAAGCTGTATATGAGCAATTAGAAGTAAAGCCGTTAAATATGAATACTGTAAATAGCAGTTTAGAAGAAGCATACACAGTTGTGAATGGTGTATCTGAAATGACAGAAGAATTAATTGGACAAGCTTATTTAGTTGAAAAACTAATTCAATACGGTAACCGATACCGCAGTCATGATGAGAATCTTGCAGAAAGCTTAAATTATGCGGAGAAATTATTCCGTGAATATCAATACGATGCAGCTTTAGAACAAGCGGCTTCTATATTAGAGCAACTTGAACCTGGTGTTGTTCAAAAAATAGCTGAATATGTAGACAATGAGCAAACCCTTTAATAAAGGGTTTGTTTTTTTGTGTAATTTTGAAGTCGATGTTGCTATAATGAATAGCGGAATACAGTAAGGTTGTTCGTTTCAAAATAAAGTGAAACCATAAGTGATGGGGTTTCATCCACCACTGATTATTAATCTTCACCACTCAGTATGCCTGCAAATGGTGGGGGGAAATGTACACTTTTATATAAAAACGGAACCTTTGAGTAGTCTTAGCGTAATTACACGTATTTGTGATATGATTATATGATGTGATAGCGCTGAAAGGGGAAGAACGATGATCTATTTTGATAATAGTGCGACGACGAAGCCATATCCAGAAGCGCTTCAATCGTACGTAACGGTTGCAGGGAAATATTTTGGTAATCCTTCTTCTATTCACTCGCTTGGAGGAGAGGCAGAACGTCTATTAACACAATCGAGAACGATTGCGGCACAGCTCCTTCACGTTAAACCTTCTGAAATTATTTTCACATCAGGTGGAACGGAAGGGAATAACCTTGCGATTAAAGGGATAGCGATGAGGAATCGTTCGCGCGGCAAACATATCATTACAACAAATATTGAACACGCGTCTGTGTTTGAAGCATATAAACAATTAGAAGATCTCGGTTTTGATGTAACGTATTTACCGGTTAACGAGCACGGTGTTGTATCGGTAGAAGATGTAAAACGAGCACTTCGTGAAGATACGATTCTTGTGTCAATTATTCACGTGAACAACGAGACTGGAGCGATTCAGCCCGTTGCTGAAATTGGAACATTATTAACGAACTATCCGAAAATAAGATTCCACGTGGACCATGTACAAGGGATAGGAAAAGTACCACTTGATTTATACGCTTCTCATATTGACCTTTGTTCAATATCTGGACATAAATTTCATAGCGTAAAGGGGACAGGTCTTCTTTACGTACGTGATGGTGTAAGATTAGATCCAATCTTATCAGGTGGTCAACAAGAGCTCAAGTATCGTTCAGGTACAGAAAATTTACCTGGTATTGTAGCGATGGTGAAAGCACTTCGTATGACGATGGAACAAGTGAAAGAAAAGATAGTTCATTTGCAAAATTTACAAACAGAGCTGGTCCGTTTCTTTAAAGAGATGGAAACTGTAACGATTAATACATCACTTGAATATGCGGCACCGCACATTTTAAATGTATCATTTGTCGGTTTAAAACCAGAAGTAGTCGTTCATGCTTTAGAAGAGCATGGTGTATATGTATCGACGAAGTCTGCTTGTTCTTCAAAAGCAAATGAAGTGAGCAGAGTACTAGTGGCAATGGGAGTACCGCACGCCGCAGCTACAAGTGCGATTCGCATTAGTCTAGCACCAGACAACACGATGGAAGAAGTAAAACAATTTGAAGGTATTGTTAAAGAGACGATGCCAAAATTATATGAAGTGATGAGGTAAAGAAATATGATGACATATGAATATATTTTAGTTCGTTATGGAGAGATGACGACAAAAGGAAAGAACCGTTCTAAGTTTGTAAGTACGTTAAAAGATAATGTGAAATTCAAATTAAAAAAATTCCCAAACATTAAAATTGATGCAACACATGATCGTATGTACATTCAGTTAAATGGTGAAGACCATGAAGCAATTTCTGAAAGATTGAAAGATGTATTTGGTATTCATAAGTTTAACTTAGCAATGAAAGTACCATCAGAATTAGAAGATATTAAAAAAGGTGCATTAGCAGCTTTCTTACAAGTAAAAGGTGATGTGAAAACATTTAAAATTACAGTGCACCGCTCTGATAAGCGCTTCCCAATGAAGACGATGGAGTTACTTCCAGAAATCGGTGGGCACATTTTAGAAAATACAGAGGATATCACAGTAGATGTTCATAATCCAGATGTGAATGTACGTATAGAAATTCGCAGTGGTTACAGCTATATTATGTGTGGTGAGCACATGGGAGCTGGCGGTTTACCAGTTGGCGTTGGCGGAAAAGTAATGGTACTTCTTTCTGGTGGTATCGATAGCCCGGTAGCAACTTACTTAACGATGAAACGCGGCGTATCTGTGGAAGCAGTTCACTTCCATAGTCCACCTTTCACAAGCGAGCGCGCGAAACAAAAAGTAATCGATTTAGCACAAGAGTTAACGAAATACTGTAAACGTGTAACACTTCACCTTGTTCCATTTACTGAAGTGCAAAAAACGATTAATAAAGAAATTCCATCTAGCTATTCTATGACAGTTATGCGTCGTATGATGATGCGTATTACAGAGCGTATTGCAGAGGAGCGTAATGCACTTGCAATTACGACTGGTGAAAGTCTTGGACAAGTAGCCAGCCAAACGTTAGATAGTATGCATACGATTAACGAAGTGACAAACTATCCTGTTATTCGTCCGCTTATTACGATGGATAAATTAGAAATTATTAAAATTGCAAAAGAAATTGGAACGTATGATATTTCAATTCGTCCATATGAAGACTGCTGTACAGTATTTACACCAGCAAGTCCATCGACGAAACCGAAGCGTGAGAAAGCAAATCGTTTTGAAGCGAAGTACGATTTCGCGCCGTTAATTGAAGAGGCTGTAGCGAACAAAGAAACTATGGTATTACAAACAGTAGAAGTAGTGGCTGAAGAAGAAAAATTCGAAGAACTTTTCTAAACCCATAAATTACCACATTCAAATGTGCATGAAGTCATGTTGTTTATCACACTCTATACTCACAAGGAGGTGATACAACATGGCAAGCACAAATAAATTAGCAGTATCTGGTGCTCAAGCAGCATTAGATCAAATGAAATACGAAATCGCTCAAGAGTTTGGTGTTCAACTTGGAGCTGATGCAACATCTCGCGCTAACGGATCTGTTGGTGGCGAAATTACTAAACGTCTAGTTTCACTAGCTGAGCAACAATTAGGCGGTTACCAAAAATAATCCCATATACGATGGCTTAGAAAGAGCGGGTTCTCCCGCTCTTTCTTTTTGTCGTTTTCGTCGTTATTTGCCGATGAATCGTTATGTTAAAAACATCGTCGCTATACATTCATACATCATTTCGACATAAATATAAAAAAATTGTCAAAAGAAGAGGGTTCAAAATTTACTGAAAATTCTTTATTATATAAGGGAGGCATAGAAATAAAGGAGGATGTTATATGAAGAGAGAGGAATTGTTAGCGCCGCCGTCTTATAATTTAGTTTCGGAAATAGAGAAATATACGAGTGATAAAGAGAAGCTTGCTTTAATTTGGCAAGATGATAAAGGGAATAGACGAGAGATTACATATTTTGAATTAATGCAAGGTGCGAATAAAATTGGAAACGCTTTTATAAAAAGTGGCTTACAAAAAGGGGACAAGCTCCTTATTATGATGCCGCGCTTAATTGAAGCTTACATGACGTATATTGCTGCGATTAAAGCAGGATTTGTCGTTATTCCAAGCTCAGAAATGTTGCGTAAAAAAGATATTGAGTACCGTATTGGGCACGGAGAAGTGAAAGCAATTGTAAGTTACGAACCGTATATTGGACAATTCGACGGCGTAGAAGCGGTGGAATCTCTTCAAAAATTCGTTTTGAGCGAGCGTTCAGTAGATGGATGGACGAATTTAAAAACAGCATTAGAAACGGAAAGTGATACGTTAGAAATGGCGAAGACGGATAAAGAAGATATGGTCTTTTTATCTTATACGTCAGGGACGACAGGAAATCCAAAAGGAGTTGTTCATACGCATGCATGGGCATACGCTCATTTACGTACAAGCGCCCCGAACTGGCTCGGAATCGAAGAAGAAGATGTTGTATGGGCAACGGCTAGTCCAGGTTGGCAAAAATGGATTTGGAGCCCGTTTGTAGCGACTCTCGGTTCAGGTGCAACAGGATTTGTATACAATGGTAAGTTTGAACCAAAAACGTATTTAAATTTATTAGGCGATAATAAGGTGAATGTGCTTTGTTGTACGCCGACTGAGTATAGATTAATGGCAAAGGTAGAAAATTTAAGTGAGTACAATTTAGAAGCGTTACATAGCGCTGTATCAGCTGGTGAGCCGTTAAACAGGGAAGTTATTGAAACGTTCCAAAGGCATTTTGATATTACGGTAAGAGACGGTTATGGGCAAACGGAAAACACATTACTCGTTGGGATAATGAAAGGGATGGACATTAGACCAGGATCAATGGGAAAACCGACGCCAGGAAACCATGTTGATATCGTAAATGAAGAAGGAACTCCTGTACAGGTAGGAGAAGTTGGTGATATTGCAGTTCACATTGAAACACCAGCACTCTTTAAACAATATTATAAAGACGATGAGCGCACAGCGATGCAATTCCGTGGTGATTATTATATTACGGGTGATAAAGCGAAAAAAGATGAAGAAGGCTATTTCTGGTTTGAAGGGCGCGGTGATGATATTATTATTAGCTCTGGTTATACAATCGGACCGTTTGAAGTCGAAGATGCACTTGTAAAACATCCATATGTAAGAGAATGTGCGGTTGTCGCAAGCCCTGATGAAATTCGCGGAAGTGTCGTGAAGGCATTTATCGTATTAAGAGAGAATATAGACAAGAACGAAGAAACATTAATTCCAGTGCTCCAACAACACGTCAAAGAATTGACTGCACCATATAAATACCCTCGCAAAATTGAATTTGTAGATGAACTACCAAAAACGATTTCCGGAAAAATTCGCCGTATTGAACTTAGAAAACAAGAAATGGAGCTTCCTTCAAAATAATTTTGAAAATAGGGAAGTAAATAGTTGAATGAAATGTAAAACGATGATATTATAAAAACGAACACAAGTTCGATTTTATAAACTAAAAAAAGAGGTGTCCGTATGATTTTAGGTATTAATCCGTACTTAGTTTTAGATGGTAGTGGGCAAGAAGCTGTACAGTTTTACAAAGAGGCGTTAGACGCAAAAGTAGAAGTAATGCAAACTTTTGGTGACATGCCTGAAAATCCAGAATACCCAATTCCAGCTGAAGCGAAAGAGCGCGTTTTACATGCTACTTTAAAAGTTGGTAATACGGACCTTATGATTTCTGATACATTCCCAGGTCAAGGGCATGCAATCGGATCTCAAGTAACAATCGCAATTCAAATTAATAATGCAGAAAAAGCGAAAGAAGTATTTGATAAGTTACAAGAAGGTGGAGAAGTTATTATGCCACTTCAAGAAACTTTCTGGAGCCCAGCATACGGACAACTAAAAGATAAATTTAACATTGAATGGCAAGTTACAACGAATCCTACTGAACAAAATTAATTTTTGGAAAAGCACCATTTTTAATCGAAATGGTGCTTTTTTTATACGCTCTAATTTCGTAGACTAAAGGGAAAAGGGGGACGAGTATATGGGAGAAATTTGGTATGGGGGCACCATTTACACTATGCGAGAAGAGAATGAAAAAGTAGAAGCTATTTACGTTGAAAATGGCGTCATTGTTCATATGGGGAATAAAGAAGAGTTAGAAAACCGATATTCTGCGGTGAAGTTGTACGATTTAAAAGGGAAAACGATGATTCCAGGACTCGTTGATAGCCATATGCATCTTATTGGGCATGGGGAGAGGTTGCTTCGTCTAGATCTATCAAATTGCAAATCTTATAGCGAAGTACTTACTCTTGTTCAGAAGCGCGTAGAAGAAGCGCCAAAAGGATCTTGGATTATCGGAGAAGGATGGAATGAAAATAATTTCACAGATACAAAACAAGTTCATGTACGTGATTTAGATGAAATCTCTAAAGAACATCCGATTTTATTAAAGCGTGTTTGTCGTCACGTGACATGGGTGAATTCATACATATTGCGAGAAGCGAACATAACAGAAGCGACGCAAGATCCAAAGGGCGGGAAAATTGGCCGTGATGCGTCAAATAATTTAACAGGACTTTTATATGAGCAAGGACAAGAGTTAATTAAACATGTTCAGCCTGAAATAGATAAAGTGTATTTGCAAAGTGCTCTGCAAACAGCGATTTCAGACTGCTGGCAATACGGACTCGTTGGCGGACATACGGAAGACTTAAATTATTATGGCGGCTTTCAAAAAACGTACAATGCGTTTTCACACGTTATAAAAGAAATGCGGTTTAAAGCGCATTTGCTCGTTCATCATGAAGTAGCGAATGAGCGAAAAGAATATGAAAATGAGCACTATATTGAATTTGGGGCGATGAAGATTTTTTCTGATGGCTCTTTTGGCGGAAGAACAGCTTTATTAAGTGAGCCGTATGAAGATGCGAAGGAAACAAATGGAGTTGCCATTTCCTCACGTGAAGAGCTTGCAGGTTTAGTGAAAAAAGCACGAGATTTACATATGCCAGTTGCGATTCATACAATTGG
Organism: Bacillus sp. SRB_331; assembly: GCF_003264175.1. Classification (NCBI taxonomy): domain Bacteria; kingdom Bacillati; phylum Bacillota; class Bacilli; order Caryophanales; family Bacillaceae; genus Bacillus; species Bacillus sp. SRB_331. The sequence continues at coordinate 171,945 of NZ_NADV01000011.1, forward strand.
TGATTTATCGCTTGAATATGTCATTGATGCACTTGAATTACATCCACCAGCAGAAGGATTACGTGACCGTATTATTCATTGTCAGCTAGCTCGTGAAGAGTTGATTGAAAGAATGAAACAATTGCCAGCTATTATTGATATTCAGCCAGTCTTTGTTTCGTCAGATTTTCCATCAGTGATTGAAAAACTAGGAGAACGCCGTCTTCGTTATGCGTATGCTTGGAAGACGTTACTGGATGCAGGATTACACTGTAATGGAGGCTCTGATGCTCCAATTGAACAAGTAAATCCGTTTTTAGGTATATATAGTGCTGTTACACGTAGAAGTTTTATTGACGGCGTATGCTATATGCCAGAGGAAAGATTAACGGTATATGAAGCTGTCTCTTTATTTACAACAGGAAGTGCGTATGCAATCGGAAAAGAAGCGAAGCGAGGACAAATCGCAAAAGGATATGAAGCAGACTTTACGATATTAGACCGCAACATTTTTGAAATTGAGGCGGAAGAAATAAAAGAAGTACAGGCAGAAATGACCGTCATTGATGGGAAGATTGTTTATAGAAAAGACGTCTAAAAATTTGAGGGAGCGGCTCCGAAAATACATTTTGGTGCTGCTTCCTCTTTTTAGATAGGTTGATGATGTCGGTAAATTGATATTTTGGGTAAAATCGTTGATATAATTTCATATACTGTTGTCCTGTTCCAAAATGTTTTGTGAAACAGCGTCAAGTTGCATTTGATAAATAAAAAACCCTCGAATTATGGAAATTCCATAATTCGAGGGTTTTTTGATTACTATAAAAACGTTCTCTGTACTTTTTCCCAGAAAGAGTTGTTTTTTAATTTAACAGTTTTAATTTGTTTATCGCTTAAACGAACAACGGCTTTTTCCACTTGTTTAATGCTAAGTGCTTCGTTATCCATTCCGATAACAGGATAATCATTTCCATCTGGTTTAAGTGTTAAAGTTAACGTACGCTCGTGATTTAAAAGGAACGGTGACCCGAGTGTACGGTATGTGTTGTTATTTAAAGATGCTAGTTCGCTTACTTGGAAACATGGGATAAGTGGATCGACAACTGCACCATGTAATGATTTATTGTAAGCGGTACTTCCTGTTGGTGTGGAGATAACTAATCCATCACCTCTAAAGGTTTCGAAATGTAAATTGTCGACGTGTACATCTACGACAAATGTTTTAATGATGCTAGAGCGTAATGAAAATTCATTTAAACAATGGAAAGATGTACCATGATCTACATCTACTTTAATTGTTGGATATTTTCGCACTTCAATTTCGTTTTTTGTAATTTCTTGAAGGGCTGTATCAACGTGATCGATGTGGAAATCGCAGTAGAAAGAAATTTCATCCTTCGTAGAAATACCTGCGTATAAGCAATCTTCTCTAAAGCCAGTTTTACGAACGGCTTGTAAGAAGGTTCCATCATCTCCAACGCTGACGATAGCGTTTGCATTTTTTGGATGATCTAATATGGTAAATCCATTCTCCTCTAAAATACGATATACTGGTTTCATTTTTTCAACGAGCGTTACTTTGTCATCACCATAAAAGAAAAATAAATTGCGACGATTTGCCATTATGTATCCCTCCACTGCAGTTAAATTTTCTAGTCTTAGTGCTGCATATCATCAAAATGTATTCTGAATAATATGCTCAAATAGTATATTTCGATATAAAATGTCAAAATCCCTTTTTATTTTTAGAAAAATTTTTATATTCAATTTTATCAAAGGTTGTTTAATGATGAATAAACTTGTCGATAATGGGTATGGAGTGAAAGGATGGTAAGAATGAAATGGCTTGTAATTGGAATGATAATTCTTCTACTTTTTATTTTGCTTATACTATTATCGAAAATATCGCTTAAGGTGACGTTTTTATATTCAGAAATGGAAAAACAATGTTTATTTCAAGTGAAAATATGGATGATTCGATATACGTTTGATGTATTGGAAAGAATTGAAAAACAACAGAAAAAAACGGGGCAGAAAATCGAAAAAGCTGAGAAAGATGGCGGAATAGATAATAAAATTATGGCACAACTTGATAGCATTGGAGAACTGATAAAAAAGCTTCAAGAAGTTCATACTATTGTTAAAGATTTTCTCAAACGAGTGAAAATCAATAGTTGGAAGTGGCATTCACAAATTGGAGCAGGCGATGCGGCTAGTACTGGAATTGTCACTGGGTATGCATGGGGGACAAAAGGAATGGCTGCTGGAGTTGTAGGACAATATATGCATATTGTCGACGTACCAGAATTTGAAATTACCCCTGTTTTTCAAGGGAAAGGATTTGCATCAAGGTGTGAGTTAACAGCATCTTTTCGTATATTTCGTGCTATAAAAACGGGTATCAAATTACTCACGTTTATGAGAAGACAAAGATCTGGTACGAACGAAAAATCAGTTCAATCATAGGGGGGATATAAAATGGACCATCCAATTCAAGGTTTAATGACAACCGCAATGCAGCATTTAAAACAAATGACTGATGTAAATACAATTGTTGGTGACCCAATTAAAGCGGCAGATGGAAGTGTAATTCTTACAGTTTCGAAAGTCAGTTTTGGATTTGCTGCTGGTGGAAGTGAATTTGGTAAAGTAGAACATTCAGGCCGTCATCCATTTGGCGGGGGAAGTGGTGGAGGAGTTTCTATTAATCCTGTTGCCTTTCTTGTTATAAATGGAGAAGGTGTGAAAGTATTACACTTAGATAAGCAAACACACGTCATCGATAAAATAATTGAATTAGCGCCACAAGCTGTTGATAAAGTGAAAGAAATGATGGATAAACGAAAAGAAGATGATCCTGAATTTCAAATTTAACGAATAAAGAAGCTGATCAATGGATTAGCTTCTTTATTTTTTTGTAAATAAAGCGATTTTATTTGCATTATTGATAGGGACAAACTATCATTTACATTGTACATATTTTGTTTAAAATAAGGGAGGATTTTTAAGTGGCAAATGTAACTTTTAAAGGTAACCCAATGACTTTAGTTGGAACAGAAGTTAAAGTTGGCGATCAAGCGCCTAACTTCCAAGTATTAGCAAATGACTTATCTCCAGTAAGTTTAGAGACATACAAAGGTGAAGTGAAATTAATTAGTGTTGTACCTTCAATTGACACAGGTGTGTGTGATGCACAAACTCGTCGTTTTAACCAAGATGCAGCAGGTATTGAAAACGCGAAAGTATTAACAATTAGCGCTGATTTACCATTCGCTCAAAAACGCTGGTGTGCAGCAAACGGTTTAGAAAATGTTGTAACACTTTCTGATCACCGTGACCTTTCATTCGGTGAAGCTTACGGCTTAGTAATGAAAGAACTTCGTTTACTTGCTCGTGCAGTATTCGTAGTAGATAGCAATGACAAAGTAGTTTACGCAGAATACGTAGGCGAAGGTACAAGCCATCCAAACTATGAAGCAGCATTAGAAGCAGCTAAATCTGCGAAGTAATGTAAATGAAGACGACCTCTCATTAAAGTTTTACTTTAGAAGAGGTCGTCTTTTCTCATGTATTGTTAACTGAACCAATATATGAGAAAAGACGTTACATCATAAACAACTTGAAGGGGAGCTCTTTGCAAGAGGTCGCTTTTTCTTTTGGGAAAAATTTAGATTATGGTATGATATAAGTTATGTGTAAAAGAGAGAAGGAGGAATGTACGTGAGTCAGGCAGTAGAAACATTATTTTCTATTTTTGATTCTTCTACGGTAGTTTTACGTAAAGAATTAGATGTAACATATTTAGAGGCGCTTGTAGAAACAGGTGATAACTTGTTTGAAGGAGCGATTTTACAAGAGGAATTATCCGAATCAACAATTGAACGGTTGAATCGTGAATATAGTACGTTTAATGAAGAAACATATAAAGGGGAAGAAATTCGTAAAGCATTTCAGCTAGCCATTTTAAAAGGAATGAAAGAGGGCGTACAAGCGAATCACGAAATGACGCCAGATGCAGTTGGAATGTTCATGAGCTACTTATTCCATAAGTTTATGCAAGGTCAAAAAGAAATTACTGTTTTAGACCCTGCAATTGGAACTGGTAACTTAATGACTACATTGTTTAATAGCGCCAAAGAAGAACTAACAATGAGTGGATTTGGTGTAGAAGTGGATGAGGTGTTAATTAAACTTGCTTTAGTAAATGCAAATTTACAAAAGCATGCAATCGAATTCTTCCACCAAGATGGACTAGCACCACTTTATATTGATCCAGTTGATGCAGTCGTTTCAGATTTACCAATTGGTTATTATCCAAATGAAATTGTTGCAAGTGAATATACATTAAAAGCAAATGAAGGAATGTCATATGCACATCACTTATTTATTGAACAAAGTGTGAAACATACGAAAGAAGGCGGGTATTTATTCTTCTTAGTACCAAACTTCATTTTTGAAAGTGATCAAGCGCCAAAGCTACATGCATTCATTAAAGAGACATGTTTTATTCAAGGATTATTACAGCTTCCTGTTTCCATGTTTAAAAACGAGAAAAATACAAAAAGTATATTTGTTCTCCAAAAGAAAGGCCAAGGTGTAACAATGCCGAAACAGGCACTACTAGTGGAATTACCTAAATTCTCTAACATGAAGGCTATGGAGAACATTATGGATCAATTGAATACTTGGTTTGCAACACATAAATAATACGATATATATGTAACAGGGTTAGTAATTAATGTAGTACAGTTTTATAGGATATGTAATGTTTTTTAATATATACAAGATTTAACTGAATTTTTTTGAAATCTGTAATATATTTTTTTTCTTGGTGTTACAATTTTTTCACTTGAAATATATGTCGGACGATGTTTAAATTAAAATCGTGAGTATAAAATTTACTAATGATGAAACGTTTTCATCATTAGCGAATTTAATTAGATAAAATCGAGCGGTTTGTGGAATGATCCACACAACTACCAAGAGAAAAAGGGGCGAAAGACTAGATGTCAAAAATCATCGCGATTAACGCAGGAAGCTCTTCGTTAAAGTTCCAATTATTTGAAATGCCAAGTGAAACAGTATTAACAAAAGGTTTAGTAGAACGTATCGGTTTAGAAGATAGTATCTTCACAATTACTGTAAATGGCGAAAAACAAAAAGAAATTACAAACATCCCAGATCATGCAGTAGCAGTTAACATGCTTCTTAAGAAATTAACTGAAAACGGAATCGTAAAATCTCTTGATGAGATTGGCGGTATCGGTCACCGTGTTGTACACGGCGGCGAAAAATTTGCTGATTCTGTTTTAATTGATGCTGAAGTATTAGCTGATATCGAAGAATTAAGCGATTTAGCACCACTTCACAACCCAGCAAACCTTGTTGGTATTAAAGCATTCCAAGAAGTACTACCAAACGTACCAGCAGTAGCAGTATTCGATACAGCATTCCACCAAACAATGCCGGAATCTGCATTCCTATACAGCTTACCATATGAGTACTATGAGAAATTTGGCATCCGTAAATACGGTTTCCACGGAACTTCTCATAAATATGTAACTGAGCGTGCGGCTGAATTATTAGGTCGTCCAATTGAAAGCTTAAGCCTACTTTCTTGTCACTTAGGTAACGGTGCAAGTATCGCAGCAGTAGAAGGCGGTAAGTCTATCGATACTTCTATGGGCTTCACTCCACTTGCTGGTGTAACAATGGGTACACGTTCTGGTAACATTGACCCTGCGTTAATTCCATACATCATGGAAAAAACAGGCCAAACTGTAGAAGAAGTAGTTAGCGTATTAAACAAGAAGAGTGGTATGTTAGGTCTTACTGGTTACTCTAGTGACCTACGTGACATCATTGCGAAAGAAGAAGAAGGCGACCACCGTGCGAAAGTAGCACTTGATGTATTCGTAAGCCGTATCCACAAATACATCGGTTCTTACACTGCTCGTATGAAAGGTGTAGACGCAATCATCTTCACAGCTGGTGTAGGTGAAAACAGTGCAATTATTCGTGAGCGCGTATTAGAAGGCCTTGAGTACATGGGCGTATACTTCGACGTAAAACGTAATAATGTATTCGGTGAAGAAGCATTCATCAGCTTCCCGCACTCTCCAGTAAAAATTATCGTAATTCCAACTGACGAAGAAGTTATGATCGCTCGTGACGTACTACGTCTTGGAGATATTGGTTAATATACTATATGAAAAGAAAGACGAGATCCTATAGGATTTCGTCTTTTTTCTTTTGGATATATTTCGAAATTCCATCCGGATATAGTAATTTTTCTTTTTGAATGAATGCAGTGAGGGAAATCCATTTTGCATATGACAGTGTTTGTTCATCTGGGATATTCAGTATTTCCATTTCATATAGTGACATGTCTAATAAGCGTAAAGAATATAGCTGAATGATTTCATGACCAATTTCTCCATCAAGATGAAAGATGTTTTCTAAGCAGCCTAAATAATTGGTGATTTCCACTTCTGTGTGAAGCTCTTCTTGAAATTCGCGAATAACAGTATGTGCTGATTTTTCACCAAGTTCAATTGATCCGCCAAGAGGTCGGTAATATGTTTCATCGCCTGTATGATATTCTTGTACGAGAAGGCGACCGTGATGTATAGCAATGCCAAAAGCTTTTGCACGTGGATACATATATAATCACTCCTTATTTATTTTGTATAAGGATGATTATAAGGCAGGGTGTGATAAAAGGTGACGTGTATTTAAGCGTTTGGCCGAATTGTGATGCCATTAAATAAGTCATTCCAAAATGCTTCATTGTACTGGTATATATCCATCACTGGGCATTTTATAACACAAATATTTTGTAATCCCCAATCTTCTTGGGCGATAGTTGGTACATCTTCAGGAATGAGTAATAGGACAGAGAATGTATGTTTAACTATTTGAGATAAAATTTGTTCCAAGGAACGTGCTTCTTCGTATGTTCCTCCCGTTCGAATAAACAATGTGGATTCTGCCGTTTCGATTGTAGTTAGAAAACGATTAATTCGATGCTCATAGTTTAACTTAATTTCTGTATAAGAAGGCCAGGATGTTGGTGTGTTTACATCTGTTTTAAAGTCGTGACAGGAGTCGATTTCATATAGGTTGTCACGGAGTCTTAATTTTGCATCATCATCCCAAAATGAGATGAAGGATAAGTTTTCGAACTGTAAAAAACGGTCAAATCGATTTTGTAATAATAAATTCACTTTTTCTAATGAAGGGCTTAGCATAAAATCGATAACACCAAAAAATGGTGATAATTCGAATTGATATAAAGCCCAAGCAGGCCAGCAGTTTTGTCCTAAGCTGAATACTGCATTATATTCTTTTTTTATATTGGATAGATTCATGTGATTCATCTCATCCTTTTTGCTAATATTTTATGTCACTAAAAAATGGTATGTGAATAAAGATAGACAAGCATATTTGCAAAGAAGAAGCAGAAATATGTTACAATAGAAAAAAATCGAACGAGGTGGTTGTTACGATGCGATCGAAGCGAGAACAAGCCATTTTAGACAATATAAAAGAGTGGGAAGGGCAATTAGTAGAGCAAGAAGCGACCGATTTTCAAAAGATGTTTGATAAGTGGTTGCATACGACAATTGCGAAACTGCCTGAGAAAAAACGAAAAGACTTTTTTACGAAAGCAGATGGATGGCTCTTTCATTTGCATGCGCTTATTCAAAGTTCACAATCACAGCTAGATGCACGTAATCGTATTTTAGGAACATCGAGATTATTTGATGAATCAATTGAGCAACTTGAAGATTTGAAGGCGTTATCTATTGATCAATTAACATACATAGCAGAGCAGCAAACAGCACGTCATCGTCTATATTCATTCGTACAAGGCGGAGCAACTGGTGCTGGTGGTTTATTATTATTAACGGCTGATTTTCCGGTTATGATTGCGTTAAATGTGAAGGCTGTCCAACTTGTTGCGACATCATTTGGGCATGATGTGAACAAGCCGTATGAAATGATGCTTGCGTTAAAGGTATTCCATGCAGCATTATTGCCGGCGAGACTTCAGCAATATGCATGGTACAATTTACTGAGAGAACTCGAACAAGAGGATTCATTCTTCTATGAAGGAGACGAAGCAGTATTAAAGCCAGCTTCTACTGAGGTTGTGTTAAAACAAATTTTGAAGACGTTTTCGATTTATGCTCTTCGTCGTAAAGTATTCCAAGGCATTCCTGTACTCGGAATGGCGATTGGCTCTACAGTGAACTATCGCTTAACGAGGAATGTTACTGAATTTGCAAATAAGTTTTATCAAGTACGCTACATATTAGAAAAAGAAAAGAGAGCATGAAAAAAGCGAGAGGCCGAAGCCTTTCGCTTTTTAGTTTGTCGCATGTTTTTTGGATATTGGAATAGAAACGGGTTGCTTTGCTGCTTTCTTTTCTGTTTTTGGATAGTAAATTAAATCCAATGTTTTTGCCTGTACGGCAATCGAAAGAATAGTAAAAGCAATTTCTGTCCAATTTAAATAATATAATGAAAGCGCAAGAACAATCGCGTCAAAGACGAAGAAAATTTGCCCAATTGTAAACCGAGTTCGTTTACTTAATATAATTGTTAAAATATCGTCTCCACCGGTTGCACCGCCAAATCGCAATATAAAACCGAGTCCAATACCAGCTAACGCACCGCCAACTACTGCAGCTACAAATAAATTATTTGATAAATCTACCGTAAAAGGAGAATAATTTTCCATAAGGGAATAAAATACTCCGAATGAAAGTGAACCTAAGAATGAATAGCCAACCATTTTTCTACCTAAAAATGAAGCACATAGTAAAATAATAGGGATATCCATTACTACAGTTGAAATAGATGGTGAAATATCATAAAAATTTTGGATAAATAGTGCAATACCTACAAAGCCACCTTCTGTTAAGTGGTTTTGGAAGTGAATGTGATATAGCGCTGCTGCTAATATAAATGAACCGATTAAAACCATAAAAACTTCTTTAATAATTTGTCGACTTTGGATGTTCCTCATCGTTATTCCTTCTTTCCGTAGTTAGTAGTCCTTTTGGTGTTGTAAACTAACTACGAGCTCACATGTAGCTTTCAGTTAGTTTACGAAAAAAACTAACTACGCTATATGTCGCTGAAGAAATAACGAATAATCCTCTCGTCCATCAATTCTCCCTACCTTCGTTTTAGTTTAAGTCTTAAAGCGACTAAACAAAACGGGGAGTAGGATTCTTCATTTAGCAATCCTGCTCTTCTTTGTTTTGTTTAGCTAGTAACAATTAAGTCCTAAACAAAACGCTATGTGTAAGAAGAGTCTTTTTTTTGCCAAATTATCCTTCGGGCAATCATAATTTCCCCACTCTCGTATTTTTTTCGCTAGACTAAAGTATCTGAGCTGAAAAATACGCTACGTGTATGATTCGTCAATACGATGCCACATGCTCCTTCGAGCGATCATGATATCAAAATCCCTTCCTTCAAGATTTATATTATTATATCATACTTTCAAAAAATACATGCGGATGGAAACCGACAATAACCGGAGAGAATCTACAAAAAATGTTATGTTTAAATATTTTTGTAGAAAAGCCTAAGTTATTTCGTAGAACTGGACAACTTTTAGAAGTTTGTCCAATAAGTAAGAAAAGAAGGGTTTTTATTCAATTGTATTGTTCTCATCACTTTTATCTTTAAAAAATGCATCCCAGCTAATGATACTTAAAAAAGTTAAAGCGATAATAATGAAAGCTCGCATAAGTTTGAGACCTCCTTTTGTACATAGTATATGAATAATTTGTTTCGGAATGTGTCATTTTTTTACAAGCTCTAACTATTATGAGAGTATATTAATATAGATAGATGAGGGGGAGAATGGAGATATGCTAAAAGACATGTTTAAAAGAAAAGAATTAAAATGTGTTTCATGTCAGAAAAAGATTCAATATGAAGAAGAGCTAGTTGCTTTTGTAAAGTTGCCAAAAGAAAGAAGTATATTAGTTGGTCCGTTTGATGTGTGTTTGGCGAAAACAGCACAAGAAATATATTGTAAATCGTGTTACGACAAAAAAGCATGACCCGAATTAATTGAGGGGCATGCTTTTTTCATTGGTGTGCTTTTCCCTCAGATACGTTTTGGGTTAGACGATACCAAAGCCAAAGATCGTTAATAATTGAAGCAAGATCGGCAATTTCTGAATTTAGCCTGCAAGAAATTTCGAAGTCTTCTTCGTTATTTAAGTGGTGTTGTTTAGCGTTAATATGGTGCTCAAGTTCCTTTATGCGATCAGGTATTTTTCCGCGAACTTGCTCCCATTTTAATAAAATAGAATGCTGCGCTTGTTCAGAGATGTCTTCCCATTTTTTTTGTATGTTCGGTACTTCAATTCCTAGATGTTCATTGTATATAAAATACTTTTTCATAGACACCCCTCCATTTTCCTTCCTCTATTTTACATAAAAAAAGAAAGAAGTTCGACGGAATTGTTTGAAAAAATTTTATAAATTCCCCTTGATTCATTTTATGAAAGGTGATAAAGTTTGGATTATTATAAGAAAATATGAATATTTATTCTTTAGGGGGATGCAAAATGGAGAAGAAAAAAGTTGTATTAGCATATTCCGGAGGTCTTGATACTTCCGTTGCAATTAAATGGTTACAAGAGAAGAATTATGATATTATCGCGCTTTGCTTAGATCTAGGGGAAGGTAAAGACTTAGCGTTTGTAAAAGAAAAAGCACTTTCAGTAGGTGCAATTAAATCATATATGATTGATGTTCAAGAAGAATATGCGAATGAATATGCATTGATAGCGATGCAAGCTCACACGTTATACGAAGGGAAATATCCTCTTGTCTCTGCATTATCTCGTCCGCTTATTGCAAAAAAATTAGTAGAAATTGCAGAGCAGGAAGGTGCAAGTGCAGTTGCGCATGGATGTACAGGAAAAGGGAATGACCAAGTTCGTTTTGAAGTTTCTATTCAAGCGTTGAATCCATATTTAGAAGTTATTGCGCCTGTACGTGAATGGAAATGGTCACGTGAAGAAGAAATTGCATATGCAAAAGAAAATGATATACCGATTCCAATTAATTTAGATAGCCCGTTTTCAATCGATCAAAACTTATGGGGACGCAGCAACGAATGTGGAATTTTAGAAGATCCATGGGCAGCGCCGCCAGAAGAAGCATACGAGATGACATTAGCATTAGAAGATACACCGAATAAACCAGAGTTTGTAGAAATCGGATTTGAAGCAGGAGTACCGACGACTTTAAACGGCACTGCATATTCACTTTCAGAACTAATTAAAACGTTAAATGCAGTTGCTGGCAAACATGGCGTGGGACGTATCGACCATGTAGAAAATCGCCTTGTCGGTATTAAATCTCGTGAAGTATATGAATGCCCAGCAGCAATGACATTAATAACAGCGCATAAAGAACTTGAAGATTTAACACTTGTGAAAGAGGTCGCTCATTTCAAACCGATGATTGAGCAAAAACTAACAGAATTAATTTATAACGGTTTATGGTTCTCACCTTTAAAACAAGCGCTCAATGCTTTCTTACAAGAAACGCAAAAAAATGTAACAGGTACAGTGCGTGTGAAATTATTTAAAGGTCATGCGATTGTAGAAGGGCGTAAATCTGAGTACTCTTTATACGATGAAAAATTAGCAACGTATACTGCCCAGGATGAATTTAATCATGATGCAGCAGTTGGATTCATTTCATTATTCGGTTTACCTACGAAAGTATACAGCCAAGTGAATCAAAAGAAGGTGGAAGCGTGAGCAAACTTTGGGGCGGACGTTTTACAGAAGAAGCGGAAGCGTGGGTTGAAGAGTTTGGAGCATCCATCTCCTTTGATCAACAATTAGTAAATCAAGATATAAAAGGGAGTATCGCACATGTAACGATGTTAGCAAAGCAAGGCATCGTTACGAAAGAAGAAGCTGAGAAAATAAAGATAGGGCTTCAATATTTACTAGAGGAAGCGAAACAAAATAAATTGAATTTCTCAGTCGAGGCTGAGGACATTCATTTAAATATTGAAAAGATGTTAATTGAAAGAATCGGTGAAGTAGGAGGGAAACTTCATACAGGCCGAAGCCGTAACGATCAAGTAGCGACAGATATGCATTTGTATTTAAAAGAAAAAGTAGAAGATATTATAAAAGCTACAAAACAATTGCAAACTGTTCTTGTTCATCAAGCGGAAAATAACATTGAAACAATTATGCCCGGCTATACGCACTTGCAACGTGCACAGCCGATTTCATTTGCGCATCATATTCTTGCTTACTTTTGGATGTTAGAGCGCGATGTGAATCGTTATGAAGATTCGTTAAAGCGTATTAACATTTCACCATTAGGAGCAGGAGCACTAGCTGGTACAACATTCCCGATTGACCGAGAATATAGTGCGGAGCTTCTTGGATTTAATGGAATCTATGAAAATAGTTTAGATGCGGTAAGTGATCGTGATTTCATACTGGAGTTTTTAAGTAACTCATCTATGCTTATGATGCACTTATCACGCTTTTGCGAAGAACTTATTTTATGGAGTAGTCAAGAATTTCAATTTATTGAAATGAGCGATCAATACGCAACTGGAAGCAGTATTATGCCGCAGAAGAAAAATCCGGATATGGCGGAACTTATTCGTGGTAAAACGGGCAGAGTATACGGTAATTTATTCAGTTTACTTACAGTAATGAAAGGATTGCCGCTCGCTTACAATAAAGACTTACAAGAAGATAAAGAAGGAATGTTTGATACAGTGAAAACAGTTGAAGGATGCCTTCATATTATGGCAGGCATGCTTGAAACGATGACTGTAAACAAAGAAAAAATGGGGCAAGCTGTGACGCAAGACTTCTCTAACGCAACAGAAATTGCCGACTATTTAGCAAGCAAGGGAATGCCGTTCCGTCAAGCTCATGAAATTGTCGGGAAACTAGTTCTTCATTGTACGCAAAAAGGAATCTATTTATTAGATGTACCACTTGAAACGTATAAAGAAATGAGTCCGTTATTTGAAGAAGATTTATATGAAATTCTTTCACCTTATGCAGCTGTAAAGCGTCGTAACAGTGCTGGCGGGACAGGATTTGAGCAGATTGAAAAGGCTTTGGAGAAGGCTAAGGGGTTAACTAAAGAAGTTATTAGGAATTGAGTTGGAAAGTACGCCAGTCTGTGAAAGTCTGGCGTACTTTCTTTTTTATTAGTGTGTAAGTTATAGTATAGTAAAAAAACACAATTTAGGGGAAATTTATGAAAAAAATAGTATTTATCATTTTACTGTTAATTAGCTTAATTGCAAACGTGAAAGTATTTCTTTTGGACAAATATATGTTTGTTGGTGAACAAGAAAAGCGAGAAGAAGCGATTATCGCAACGATGTGGCACTTGCAAGAGAAAGGATATAAAGAAAGTGATATTTCATACATAAAACCGGCCTTTTATAGTAAAATCGGTTCTTACGGTATGAATGTACAGTTTAAAGATGAACCAAATGAATCGTATACATATAGAGTTTCGAAAGATGCTAAAACAAATAAAATAACTGTACACCAAGATAGCAATGAGCCAGGTGGTATGGGTGGGAAGCATCAAGAGCTTAAATAGATATAGGAGACTGCTGATAAGTAATGAGCAGTCTTTTATATTTTTAGAAGGGAGTCGAGCATTTTATAGTTGTTCTTCATAATGCTAAAATGATGCTTCTCATGAATCGCTAATAGTTGGATAGATTGAATAAGGTTAGGATAGTGAGCAATTGGATCTAAAAATACGATATGTCCTGCAATATCTTCTTCTATATTTTGAACTAGTTTTTTTATTTCATCTGTTTCACGTGAAAGTAATTCTTCTAATTCGTTTACATTCATAGAGTAATAGACTTTTTTTGAAGGGATTAAAATCCAAGGAGCTTTCATTCCTTTACCGTGTTTTTCTTTATATTCGGCATAAATATCATGTATGTCAGTTGCAAATGGGGCGTTTTTTCTTAGTTTGGCATAAGGGATAAGAGTGAAAGAGAATTTAATCGCTACTTTTAGCATCTTTGCAATTAAATATAAGTGATAAAAGTGTTCACCAATAGACCATTTTCCGTCCTCTTTCCTATACCATAGTTGTTCTTGTGAAAGTGAATGAAGCTTAGGAAGGAACTGGTTTCTTTGCACATGTAATGTGTGAAAATGTTTTGAGATATTTTCAGATTGCATATTTTGGTATCCTCCATATTTTTTCCTAATTATAACATTTTTTGTATGGATTTAATTAAGCCTAGAACAATATGTTCTAGGCTTAAAGCTTCATTGATTAATCATACTTGTGTCGATTTTCTGTAATTCGAATGTATTCAATATCCATTAAATCTCTAAGTAATGCACCATGACTTAGTTCAACACCATGTTTTTCTTTAAAATGCTCGCGAATCGTATTTAACATTTCGAGTTCTGTACCGTTCACATCTAAAATAATACGTTCATAATCATCCATGTAGCATCCTCCTTTTCTAAACACATATATTTTGTCCGTCTATTTCTAAAAAATGTATGTTAACCTAATGTTAGGAAATGAGAAAGGAATGGAAGATGAGACGTATTTATTTTGTAGGGTTAATTTTGTACACGCTAATTGTATTACACGCTGCATTCCCAGAAGTATTTTCATTTGAGAATGTAACAACAATGCATATAGCAATCTTTATCTTTACTTTATTTGTAGTAGATTGCTGTATTTCTGTATGGCTTTCTAGAAAAAAGAAAGTACAAGAAGTAAAAGATAAAAAAGAAATAGAACGGAAAAAGAGAAAACGTTCATTTTGGATGACAACGTATTGTTTTTCTTTAGTGATTGCTGCTGCATTTTTTAGTGAGCATATTCCACTAGAAAGATTGGATATTGAATTTTGGGCAATTGTATTTGCATGTTATTTTTTTATGCATTTTCTTCCTTATATGAAAGAAAGGCGAGGAGAAGAGGAAGATCCGATTGAAGAAGAAGTGAGAGAACAAGAGAGTAAGAGAATAGAAGAAGACATAAAGAAACTTGGCGAACAAAAGTGGTATTTAAAATCAAAAATTATATATGTTCTTTGCTTCATTACGCCGCCAATCGGTTATGTGTATGTTTTCTTACTTCGTAAAAAAATGACAGAAGATGCAAAGCAAACGTACTTAACTGTTGCCACGATAATGATGGCGCTATGGTCTTTGAAATTTCTTCCGCCGTATGTGTTGGCAGGTACCGTTGTTGTTGTAGCTTGTCTTGTATTTATAGTGAAGTTTGTGAAATGAAAAACACCAAGCCTATGTGGACTTGGTGTTTTAATTATAAATTAAAGATCACCTTGCTCCTCATCACCACGAACAACAAGGACATCGCATTTCGCATAGCGAATAATATGTTCAGAGACGCTACCAATTAGGAAACGTTCTACAGCATTTAAACCAGTTGCACCACACATAATTAAATCTACTTTATGGTTTGGAGCGATTTCTTTTGAAATTTTAGATTTAGGATTACCAAATTCTAATACAGTTTCCACTTTTTCAAGACCAGCTTCAAGCGCAGTTTTTTTGTAGTCTTCTAATAAGTCTTCTGCAAATAGATTTGCACGTTCAGCAATTGCGCGGCTATAAGCCTCTACTGCTGAGTATGCTTTTACATCAACGATATGAGCAATTGTTAATGTTGCATTGTTTCGTTTTGCAACTTGAATTGCTTTTTTAAAGGCTTTTTCTGCTTCTTTAGAACCGTCCACCGCAATTAAAATATTTGTATATGTATTATTCATAGTAAATTCCTCCCAATCATTTTTATTACCGTTTACAACTTTATTATAAAACAAATTTTGGTAATGTGCTTTTCGGAAACGTTACAGAATTTTGAAAACTTTGCCTTAATTCGTTTTAGTTGTAATTGAAGCGAGAACTTGTTACATATGGAGTATAGCAATTTAAAAGGAGGCATGTTTGTGAGACACGCGCTCATTACAGCCGGTACGAAAGGTTTAGGAAAGCAAGTAACAGAAAAGTTATTGGATAAAGGATATTCAGTAACAGTAACATATCATAGCGATACAAGTGCTATGGAAACAATGAAAGAAACATATAAAAATATGGAAGAACGTCTACAGTTCGTGCAAGCTGATGTCACGAAAAAGGAAGATTTACATAAAATAGTAGAAGAAGCGATGAGCCGTTTTGGCAAAATTGACTTCTTAATTAATAATGCTGGTCCTTACGTATTTGAAAGGAAAAAATTAGTCGATTACGAAGAAGACGAATGGAATGAAATGATCCAGGGTAATTTAACAGCGGTGTTTCATTTATTAAAACTTGTCGTACCGATTATGAGAAACCAGCAATTTGGCCGTATTATTAACTATGGATTTCAAGGGGCAGATAGCGCGCCTGGATGGATTTATCGTTCAGCCTTTGCAGCTGCGAAAGTCGGACTTGTTTCTTTAACGAAAACAGTCGCATACGAAGAAGCTGAATACGGTATTACTGCGAATATGGTATGTCCTGGTGATATAATTGGTGAAATGAAAGAGGCAACAATTGAAGAAGCACGAAATCTGAAAGGTAGTAACACACCAATTGGTAGATCTGGAACAGGGGAAGATATCGCAAGAACCATTTCGTTTTTATGTGAGGACGATTCTGATATGATTACTGGCACGATTATTGAAGTAACAGGCGCTGTTGATGTTATTCATAGACATCGATAGAATTAAATAAAGTGAAGTTTCGAATAATTGGACAGTTTATCCTTTATACTGAGAGGTACGGATAATACTGTCCTTTCATGTGAGATTAAATCTATCGGAAAACTTGTATTATTTTTTGTCAAATATTGAGATATTATGTTAGAATATAAGAGTATAGAAAGCGCTTTAAAAAAATGATTCAGGGGTCATTTCATAACTCAAGGGGGAACTAATAATGCGTATCGGTATTCCAACAGAAATTAAAAACAATGAAAACCGCGTGGCAATGACGCCAGCGGGAGCTGTACATTTAGTACAAAATGGTCATGAAGTTTTTGTTCAAAAAGGATCAGGTGTAGGATCAGGCTTTACAGATGAAGAATACGTACAAGCTGGTGCGAAACTTGTTGAAACTGCTGAAGAAGCATGGAATCAAGATATGGTTATGAAGGTAAAAGAGCCAGTTGAAAGTGAATACGGTTATTTCCGCGAAGGTTTAATTTTATTCACATACTTACACTTAGCTCCAGAGCCAGAATTAACGAAAGCATTAATTGATAACAAAGTGGTATCAATTGCATACGAAACAGTACAATTAGACAATCGTTCTTTACCATTACTTGCACCTATGAGTGAAGTAGCTGGTCGTATGTCTGCGCAAATCGGTGCACAGTTCCTTGAGAAAAACAAAGGTGGTAAAGGTATTTTACTTGCAGGTGTTCCAGGGGTGAAACGCGGTAAAGTAACAATTATCGGCGGTGGTCAAGCTGGTACAAACGCAGCGAAAATTGCAGTAGGTTTAGGTGCAGATGTAACAATCATCGACTTAAGTGCAGAACGTCTTCGTCAATTAGATGACATTTTCGGAAACCAAGTAAAAACGTTAATGTCTAACCCGTATAACATTGCAGAAGCTGTAAGAGAATCTGATCTTGTAATCGGTGCAGTATTAATACCAGGTGCAAAAGCGCCAAAACTTGTAACAGAAGAAATGATTCAATCAATGGAACCAGGTTCTGTCGTTGTAGATATCGCGATTGACCAAGGTGGTATTTTCGAAACAACTGACCGTATTACAACTCACGACAACCCAACTTATGAGAAACATGGTGTTGTTCATTATGCAGTTGCAAATATGCCAGGTGCGGTTCCACGTACATCAACTCTTGCATTAACAAACGTAACAGTACCATATGCAGTACAAATTGCTAACAAAGGCTACAAAGAAGCTTGCCTAGGCAACACTGCATTATTAAAAGGTATTAACACATTAGATGGCTACGTAACATTCGAAGCAGTTGCAGAAGCGCACAGCTTACAATATGCAGATGCAAAAGAGCTTCTTGAAAAAGCTCCTGCTTTATCATAATAGAAATAAAATAAAGACCTTTTCTTTGTAGGAAGGGTCTTTTTGTTTAAACTAATTATCTAATTTCTTCACAATTTTCAAGCCGAACATCATTGTGAAGAAAAGAATTCCAAACAAGTAATACAGGGCATACTCTACTCGTATCGTCGAATTTTTGTCAGTAATATATAAAATAAATAGTATCGCAGAGCCGATTAAATGAGAGAGACCGAAAATTTGCGCCATAAGCTTTAAGCCCATTTTTTCAATTCTTTCATCTGTCTCAGGTAATGGGTATTGCTCGGAATCTTTCTTTTTTTTCTTAAAGAATATTCGTTTCACTACTAATAGTACCAAGGCTAAGAGTATGTATACGCTAGCGAATAGAAGGACAGAACGAATCTTTTCTTCATCACTACTATTGAAATAAAGAAAGGCCGATCCTAACACTAAAATAGTAAGATGCGAAGTAAACCCTTGGATAAAATTATTTTTCATTTTTTTCCTCCCCAGTCTTATCTAATTGAAATAAATCCTCCACTTTACAGCCGAAAAACTCACATAATTTCAATGCTAATTCAAAACTTGGGTTGTATTTATTCTTCTCGATAGCGATGAGGGATTGTCTAGTGATTTGAACAGAGGAAGCTAATTGCTCTTGGGTGATGTCTCTAACGACGCGGAATTGTTTTACTTTATTTTTAATCAAATATACAAAGTCTCCTTTTTGTAAATTTGTTACATTTATAATATCCATTTTTAGGTAAAAAGTAAATAAAACTTTACAAAAAGTAAATGAAACTTTACGAGAAATATTGCTTGTTATGATGTTGTTTTTTTGTGATAATTTGGAATTAAATGAAAAATGAAAGTCGATAGAGGGGATTCAATGGGGAGCAAAAAGAGTAAGAAAAAGCAAGTTAAAAGACAAAAGTATATAAAGAAAAAACAGGAAGAGAACATACCTCTTTCAAAAAAAGTAGTCATTATGATAGAAAAAACATTTCGGTATATTTGTATGTTCTTGTATGTGATTTTTTGCGTGTTTTTATGTGGGATGGTTAAAAATTTTGGGATAACCCCTAATGTTATTGAAGGTATTTTTGGCGTTACACTTGTTATGGTAGAAGGATTCTTATTCTTTATATTATTTGATAAAGTGTGGCCTAGTCATGAAAGTAAAAAAGATAGAAAAAGAAGAAAAAAATCTTCATCCGATTCAAGCTCATCAAGCGGATTTGGTGATTACAGTAGCAACGATTGTAGCAGTTCAAGTGATGGTGGAGGAGATTGCGGAGGTGGTGGAGACTAAATTAGTTTTTCAGAAGAACGACTAATGAAAGGGTGGGACGAAAGATGGAAACTGTGAATTTATTAGAATTAACAAAGGACATTCAAGAACAACATAAAAACTTCGTCGTTTCAAATGTAAATAATCATTGCTTACGAATCGCCGTATTTACTGGTGAATATGATTGGCACTATCATTCTAATTCGGATGAATTATTTATTGTGCTAGAGGGAGAACTACTTATCGATTTTGAAGATGGAGAGACGGCGGTTTTAAAGCCAAATGATTCTATCTTAATTCCAGCATGCACGATCCATAGAACGAGAGCATTCAAGAGAACGGTAAATCTTTGTTTTGAAAATATAGAGGCGGATACGATTAAAGTGGAGCAATTATGAAAAAATTATCTGTAGCCCAGTATAGAAAAATCCTTCCGATTTTAGAAGGTCATATAAGGACAACAACCTTTGCTCATGCGGTATGTGATCAAATGATAGATGGTGAAGTTTTTGCAAACGAGAAATTAACAGCAGGACTAATTCGTACAGCTAATGGTATCTATTATTTATTTGGTGATACGGATGATCAAAATTATAACGAATATTTATTTGCGTATTTAAAAATGGCTATTGAAAAAACAGAGAAGAGATTTACATTGTTCACTTCGAGTGACGAGTGGGAAATGATGTTAGAAGAGCGTTTTAGTAATGCATTTCGGAACATCCCACGAATGACATTTCAATTTCAAAGAGAAGTTTTTGAAGATAGAAGAATAGAATTAAACAAAAATACATATGAAATTAAACGTATTGATAAAAGTGATATAGAACGAAGTAATGAATTTACAGAGGATTATTACAAAGAATATTGGGGATCAAAAGAAGTGTTTTTAAATAACGGCTTTGGTTTTTGTATAGAACAAGATGGGATGATTGTAGCCGAATGCGTCTCAATATTTAGAGGGAATGGTTTTGCTGAAATTGATATTGCAACACATGAAGCACATCAAGGGAAAGGGTTAGCTCAAGCTGTCGCAACACGTTTCATTGAACAGTGTATACAAAATCATATTACACCATGCTGGGATTGTAATGTAGATAATATTCCCTCGCAAAAATTAGCTAGTAAATTAAGCTTCCATAATCCAGTAGAATATGTTTTGTTTGTCCGCAAGAAAATGGGGGAATAAAAGATGAACGTAGAATTAACAAGATTCAAAGTCAAGCCAGGTAAAAGTCATCGTGTAGATGAATGGATGCAGCTTCTTAATGATAATATGAAAGAAGTGCTTTTGACATTAAACGACGAAAAGATGTATGTAGAGACAATTTTCCGGGAAATAAGAGATGGAGAAGAGTACTTATATTGGTATTCTGTGCAAGGAGAAGGCGGGGCTCTTGTCGGAAATTCTCATCATGAAATTGATAAAAAGCACTTAGCGTTTTGGTATGAATGTATTGATGAAGAAGCACCGTCTGTTGATCTGGAAACAGAAGTTGTTATGATTCAAGATGTTGTGAAGGAAGTAATGAAATAATAGAATAGTATGTTGGAGAGAAGCACATCAAAATAGATGTGCTTTTTATTTTGAAAAAAATTTTAAAGAAAAGCTGTATACATTTTACGCTCTCAAACGTTGAGTATATAGAAAGGAGAGCAGAATGAGCCATGATACGTTTGAAACATTATTAATAGAGAAATCAAAAGCTGTGTTTGGATACTTAATTAAGATTGGAGCAGATAGAAAAGAAGCGGAAGATATTGTGCAAGATACGTTGTATAAGGCTTTATTGCTTATGGAGGAAATACCGTTAGAGCATTTAACACCGTGGCTATTTAGAGTTGCGATCAATCAGCACCGAGATTTACACCGAAAAGAAAAAAGACTAAATCCAATTGCGATTGAATCGGTCGTTCTTATTGGTCAAAAGTCATTAGATGAAGTGCTTTTAACAAGTGAACTGCAAGGAGAAGTACAAGAAATACTGGAGACGATGACGGAGGATTACCGTCATATTTTACTGTTGAAATATGAATATGAACTATCTTATAAGGAAATTGCCATTTTATTAAGTATGAAAGAAGAAACAGTGAAAACAAGTTTGTACCGTGCAAGAAATCAATTTAAAAAATTGTATAGGAGGAGAAATGATGAGTCGGAAGGACTTTGATTTGAATATGGATGATAAGCAGATGAAGACTTTGATGAAGAGAGCGAAGAGGAAGCAGCTTTGGCGAAACTGGCTTATTTCTATTTGTGCGTCCATTATTGTTATAGTAAGTTTGTTTTTGGGAGCAGCGTATTTTTCTCAGCAAACGTTTAGAAAAATGGAAAGAGAAATGAATGCACTACATAAGGTTCAAGGCCCTAATATCCGTTTCAGCGGAAGCATGTATTTAAGTCTCGGTATGACAGGAAGTACAGTAATATACAACTCTTATAAAAATATAGCCGGTCAACCAGTAAAATGGATAAATGATATATATGAATCAGGTATCTGGGGTTATAGTATGAAGCACTACAATGGTGAACTTGTTAGTTTAGATGAGGAGAAAAGGGGGGGAGGGGCTGTTACCATACCAGATTATAATGTACAAACAATGCAAAGAGAAATGAGGTTTTATTTACCTTTCGTTACTTATAAAAATTATGTGGATGATCTGGGAAATATTGAGAATTTGCAAAATAAAGTTGCAGAAGTAGCCTTATCTTTTGATAAATCGTATACAGCTGAACAAATTACTGAGATGCTTCCCAAAAGTGTACAGCCAGTTTGGTTTTGGGTAGATACATATAATGAAAAGAAAAGCGATTTTTATGTAGGGTTAAAAGATCCTAAAGATGGTGCGATATTAAATGCGGAAATGGCAAAAAATGTTTTTGGATTTGAAGGAAGTTATTCAAAAGGGAAAGAAGATATGAAAAACGATATAACAATAAACTCAAAAGAATTTCTATACCAAATGAAGTATTTAGCAAAAAATAGTGAAGGTATACCAAGTGATTATTTTGAACAATATTATAAAGAAATAAAAAACACGAAACCAAAAGACATACCAATATACGGTGTAGTTGTAACAGGGAAAACAGAGGATTTACAAGGTTTACAAGGAGTACCATATATTAAAGCGGCTGTTAGAGGTGTAACAGTGGAGAAATATTAATTACAGTTAATTAATATGAATAATCAGAAAATTTATGTTATAATATGGGAAAAGGAGGTTTATATGAGGCAAATACATGGAGCAATTTATATTTACATAACAATGTTTTTCGTGGCGATATCCTATGGATTAGGGCACGTGTATTCGCATCCTATACTAACTTTTTTAAGCGGAGCATGTATGGCGTTTGCGTTTCTTGTCCACCTTTTCTCAGTTTGGATCGTGAAATTTCAAATAAATATTAGTGAGATAGAAGAAGGCACTTTTTAAAGGGCCTTCTTTAATAAAAAGGTAGCGATCACGCTACCTTTTTTATTATTTCACAAATTGTAATTCTTTCGGGAACTTCGTTAAGATCTCTGATCCATCTTTTGTGATGTAAATATCATCTTCAATACGAACGCCGCCTACGTTTGGTACGTAAATACCCGGTTCGATTGTGAAGACCATACCTTCTCTTAATAGAGACTCGTTGCCTTCTTTTACATCTGGATATTCGTGTACGCTAATTCCAAGTCCGTGACCAAGGCGGTGTGGGAAGAAGTCTCCGTAACCTGCATCTGCGATGACAGAGCGAGCAGCGTTGTCGATTGCACCAAATGTAACGCCTGGTTTACACGCTTCAACTGCTTGTAGTTGTCCAGCAAGTACAGTGTTGTAAATGCGAGTTTGCTCTTCAGAAATATCACCAAATGCTACTGTACGCGTAATGTCAGAGCAATAACCTTCAATGATTACACCTAAATCAAATAGTACGAAATCGCCGCGTTTCATTTTGTTTGCACCTGGAATGCCGTGTGGAAGAGCAGAGTTTGCACCTGCTAATACCATCGTATCGAATGACATTTTATGGATGCCTTCTGTTTTTAATTCATGCTCAATAATTGCTAATACTTCTAGCTCGCTACGATTTTCTTTAATTGCATTTACACCAACTTCAACAGCATAATCTGCCATTTTAGCTGCTTCACGTAAAATAGAAAGTTCTTTTTCGTCTTTAATTAAGCGAAGCTCGCGAACTTTCTCTTCAGCTGATTTGAAAGCTGCATTTGGGAACAATTTTGTTAATTCTTCGTAACGCTCTACGTTTAAATGTTCTTTTTCAATTGCAACTGCATTTGCATCAATACCACGATCTTTAATTGCTTTTGCAATCATATCCCATGGTTTGTCCGTATCAGTAAATCCGATAATTTCATGTGCCCAGCCAGCGTTACGCGCTTGGCCTTCTTCCATTTTAGGACAAACTAAAATAGGTTCTTTTTCTTGGAATACAAACATACCAAGTAGTCTTTCATGTGGTTCACAATGGAAGTTCGTCATGTAGAAAACGTTTGGTGTAGAAGTTAAGAACGCAGCTTCTACGTTTTTTTCTTTTAGCCATTGCATTAAATTTTCTAATCTAGCATTCATCGATTGGCACCCCCGAGATATTTAATTACAAATATAACTTTACCTCGGACGAAAGCGTTATGACAAGTAAATAGATGTTAGAAAAGACAGGTAATTGAGAAATCATGTAGAATAAAAAGTGAGAATGTGAATAGGGGAGGAATGTAATGATGAAAGTATCTTATCACGGGCATTCAGTTGTAAAGATTGAAACGAATGGAAAAGTTATTTTAATTGACCCATTTTTAACGGGAAATCCGAAAACAGATTTAAAAGCTGAAGATGTAAAAGTTGATGCGATTATTTTATCGCACGGACACGGTGATCATGTCGGGGATACAGTAGCGTTAGCGAAGAAAAATAATGCGGTCGTTGTGGCACCGTTTGAATTAGCTACATTTTTAGGTTGGCAAGGTGTAAATACACATCCGATGCATATTGGAGGTTCGCATGAATTTGACTTCGGAAAAGTGAAATTTACCCAAGCATTCCACGGCTCTAGTTATATTGATGAAGAAAATAAGACGATTACATATACAGGTATGCCAGCTGGTATTTTGTTTACAGCAGAAGAGAAAACGGTATATCATGCAGGAGATACTGCTTTATTCTCTGATATGAAGTTAATTGGAGAACTTAATAATGTTGATGTAGCATTTTTACCAATTGGTGATAATTTCACAATGGGGCCAGAAGATGCTGTGTTAGCAGCAAAATGGATAGGTGCGAAAACAGTTGTACCGATGCATTACAATACGTTCCCAGTTATTGAACAAGATCCATATCAATTTGTAGAAAAGCTACAAAATTGTACAGGGAAAGTATTAGAAGCTGGAGAAAGTATTACACTATAAAAAAGAAACCCTTCATTTGAAATGACAAGTGAAGGGTTTTTTACGTGTGTAGTAAAGCTTTTAAAGTTTGCGCTTGTTTTGGTGATTCTTTTCTTTTTGGAAGTGGCTGTTCGGGTGTTTCATTCAACTCCATTGCAACTTTTTTTCCATCTACGAAAGCTACAAATACAGCACCTACAACCTCTAAAAATTTTTTCATCATGTATTCGCTCCTTTGTTTCATTTCTTGTCTTAATTGTATATGGAATCGAGTGGACAAACTATCGAACGAGATGACAACAGCATTACATTGTTGTAATAGAGTGACTAATGGAATGTAAGGGGCATTTTGTTATAAAAAAAATAGTACAGGTATATAAAGAGAGAGTGTAACAGTTTTGAAAATATAGTATACTGAAAATACAACACATGAAGAATTTAGGGAAAAGAAAGTATGGTGAAACCATTTGGCTACCAAGCATAATCAAATTTTAGAACATATTAATAGCCTACCGGTAGGGCATAAAATTTCTGTAAGGCAAATTGCGAAAGATTTGAGTGTAAGTGAAGGGACAGCTTACCGTGCAATTAAAGACGCAGAAAATAAAGGATATGTTAGTACAATTGAACGTGTCGGAACAATTCGAATTGAACAAAAGAAGAAAGAGAATATCGAAAAACTGACATATGCAGAAGTCGTTAACATTGTCGATGGCCAAGTGCTTGGGGGCAGAGAAGGACTACATAAAACATTAAATAAATTCGTAATCGGGGCTATGAAATTAGAAGCGATGATGCGCTATACAGAAGCGGGGAACTTGCTTATCATCGGGAACCGTACGAATGCACATCAATTAGCATTAGAAACAGGGGCTGCTGTATTAATTACAGGTGGATTTGATACAGAAGAGCATGTGAAAAAGTTAGCAGACGAATTAAAGCTTCCAATTATTTCGAGTAGCTATGATACATTTACGGTCGCAACGTTAATTAACCGTGCAATTTATGATCAACTTATTAAGAAAGAAATTGTACTCGTTGAAGATATTTTAACACCGATTGAAGAAACGTTATATTTAAAGCCAAGTGATACTGTGCAGAAATGGCATGAGTACAATGAAGAGACGATGCATGGACGTTATCCAATTGTGGATGAAAATAAAAAGGTGTTAGGTATTGTAACTTCAAAAGATATGATTGGTGTCGTGAAAGAAACACCAATTGATAAAGTGATGACAAAGCATCCAATTACGGTGAACGGAAAAATGTCTGTCGCAGCTGCAGCACGTATGATGGTGTGGGAAGGTATTGAGTTACTTCCTGTTGTGGAAGAAGGGAATAAATTGCAAGGGATCATTAGTCGCCAAGATGTACTTCAGGCGTTGCAAATGATTCAACGTCAACCGCAAGTTGGGGAAACAATTGATGATATTGTAACGAACCAATTTATGACGCCGAAAGAAGCTAAAAATGAGCATTTGTATCAATTTTCAGTGACGCCACAAATGACGAATTCAATCGGGACGTTATCTTACGGTGTATTCACAACAATTGTGACAGAAGCAACAAACCGTGTCATTCGTGCGCAGAAGAAGAGCGATTTAATTGTTGAAAACTTAACCATTTATTTCGTTAAGCCAGTTCAAATTGATAATGTTGTATCAGTTCATCCGAAAGTATTAGAAATTGGGCGTAAATTTGGTAAGATTGATGTAGAAGTGCATCATGAAGGTAATGTTGTCGGGAAAGCGTTACTTATGGTGCAATTGATCGATAAATAAAAAGATGGAACAAATCGCTTTGGTTTGTTCCATCTTTTTTGTTTTATCCCGCATTAACGGGCAGTAAGACTCCCACCTCAAAATTCGGCGAATGCGAGGAAGTTAGGTGGGAGATAACTGCCCGTAAAAGCCCGATTGGTGAAGGCTAATAATCAGTGGGGGATGGACAAAACCCCCACTGATTAAAGTTTCACTTTATTGGGTTTTGAAGCTGTTGCTAAAGATGTGGAAGAGTTTTAGCGGGAAATATATATAAGGAGAGATGATTGTATAATTAGAAAAAACAGAATATTGATTTGTTTAGAGTGTATACTATGATATAATTAGATTGTAAGATAATGGATGTCGGAAGGGGGATGCAATATGTCATCAGAATTACTCTTTTTTGGTGGTATCGCACTCTTTTATTTCCTTGTGATGATACCAATTCAATACTTATACTTACAAGGATTAAATGAAAAAAAGAAACGAACAGGATTATCTCAGCAAGAACTATACAAACAGATGTCTTTTGGAGAAGAACAATTACATTTTCACGTGCAAGGTAATCCCTTTAATATACCATCTGCGTTTGTTGCATATATGATTTTGAAAGTGAAGGGACGTAAAAAAGCATCACAATGTTGATGCTTTTTTACGTTGTTTTATAAGATTCGGCTTCTTTGACTGCTAATGGTAGAAAGTGTTTATATTGGCGGAATCCATTAAATGTACTCGCGCTGCCAAGTAAAATAAACAAAACACCAACGATAATGCGTGCAGTTGAAAGTTCTAAAAAGAATTGGTTTATCCCAAAGAATAGGACGAATAAGCCGAGTGCCATTGCGGATTTTCCAGAGAGCCAACCTTTCTCCATTGGACGGTTTGTACGAAAGAATTTTGTTTTATAGAAGAGGTACAACACAAATGAGATGATAATACAAAAGACGAATACTGGCATAATACACGCTCCCATCGATTGGTATAAAAATAACAATTTAGAAAAAAGAAAAATCTAAACTTTCTAACTTTTATTATAAAGCAATTGTTCGCATGTATGAAATGTTTTCCGTTATAATGGGGGATAAAGTGAAACTTTAATTAGTGTGGGGAGATCCCACGTGCTAATTATTAGCCCTCACCAATCGGGCTTTTACGTGCATCCAGGCTCCAAATTAATTTTGCCCCATTGTTTTTAATACTTTTGAGGTGGGAGTCTTACTACACGTTAATGCGGGATAAAATGAAGAAGTTGAATAAAAAGGAGATTATACATATGCATGAGCAAATTTTAGGAGCAATTAAAGAGTTTGATACAATTATTATTCATCGTCATGTACGTCCGGATCCGGATGCGTTAGGTTCTCAGTGCGGACTTGGTACAATTCTGCAAGAATCGTTTCCAGAGAAAAATATTTATATGGTTGGGTACAACGAGCCTTCTTTATCGTTTTTACGAGTAATGGATGATATTGAAGATAGTGTATATGAAGATGCACTTGTTATCGTTTGTGATACAGCGAACCAAGAGCGTGTTTGTGATCAGCGTTATGCAAAAGGAAAGATGTTAATTAAAATTGATCATCATCCGAATGAAGACCCGTACGGAGATATTACATGGGTGGATACGACAGCAAGTTCTACAAGTGAAATGATTTATGAATTTTACAGTTATGGAAAAGATAAAGGATTAACGATTTCAAAGGAAGCAGCTCGCCTTATTTTAGCGGGTATTGTTGGAGATACAGGTCGTTTCTTATTCCCAAATACAACAGCGAAAACACTTCGTTACGTAAGTGAGCTCGTTGACATGGATGTGAAATTCACAGATTTATACAATGAAATGTATAAAACGAAAGAAAAAATTGCTCGTTTAAACGGTTATATTTTACAAAACTTTACGATGGTAGAAGAAGGTGCAGCGTACATTAAATTAACGAAAGAGGTACTAGAAGAGTTTGATGTACTTTCTACTGAAGCATCTGGTGTTGTCGGAGCACTTGGTAATATTGATGGATTAAAGGCATGGGTTCTATTTTTAGAGGAAGATGATGTTATTCGTGTTCGTCTTCGTTCAAAAGGACCAGTTATTAATAAGTTAGCAATGCAATATAATGGCGGAGGACATCCGATGGCTTCTGGTGCAAAAGCATCTTCTTGGGAAGAAGCAGATCGCCTGTTTGCTGATTTACGTGAGCTGTGTAAATAAGAAGTTGTATGTTGAATGAAAGAGAAGGAGAGGCGCTGAAGCCCTCCTTTTTTTATTTTTCTTTCTCTATATCAATACTAATTTCAAGTACGGTATCAAAAGAGACTGTGTCTACTTTAAAGCGGTATATACGATCGTAATGTTTGTACGTTTTATTTTCGATGACTTTTTTGAGCAGGTCTTTATTTTTTGCGATGCTTTGAATGTTTTTCGTTAAAAGATGCTGGAGATCATTATGGATAGAAGTGGTCATGTTTTCAAGTGTAAGATTGTCTAAATCATATTTTTTTCGATTTATAATTTTTATTTTGATTTCTTGAATTGTTAAGAGCCGTTTATTTTCTGTGTTCAATTTCTCTTGGTCTTCGAGAAGGACGTGGAGTTTTGCTTCTTGTTTTTCGATAATTTCTTTTTGTTCTGCTATTTTACTAGTTTGTTCTTCTTGAAAAACACCGTATATGTACAAAAAAACAAACCAGCTCAATACTCCTCCAACAGCAGCGCCAGCTAAAACTAAATACCACCTTTTGGCTGTATTGGCACTGGGTACTCTCATACATGTTCCTGTGTAAGCCATTTAATAATAATAAGACCAGTTTGCATACCGCCAGTTGCAAAAAAAATAAGGAGAATTTGTTTTACGATATCTTTCATATCTCCGCCAAAGAAGCTTCTTTCAAAGCTATAAAAGGTATCGAACGTTCCGCCAATTGCTGCAACGAGTGCCCAAATTCTTAAATTTTGGGCGAATTGATTAATATAAGTTAGAGTTGGTTTTCCGATGAGAAATGCACCAAATCCGCCAATTAATGAACCACCAAGTATAACTCCAAAGGCAATAAAATAACTAATAATAAGCAGAGAGAAAAAAGTATGTTCTCTTACATCCATGGTCATTCCCCTTTCTTCTTCATATATATGGACAAAGTATGAGAAGTATGTTTTGATTTCCGCTTTCCTCATCACCTATAATAAAAGTAGTCACATAGGTAAAGAGAGGGTACAACAGTGAAGTTTGTGCATTTACAATGTCAAACCGTTTTTAGTTTATTAAAAAGTGCTTGTAAAATTGATGAGCTTGTCATTCGGGCGAAAGAGCTTGGATTTTCATCGCTGGCCATTACAGATGAAAATGTTATGTATGGAGTTATTCCGTTTTATAAAGCATGCAAGAAAAATGGTATACAGCCTATTATCGGCTTAACAGCTTCTATTTTTAGTGAAGAAGAAGAAA
This sequence comes from Bacillus sp. SRB_331, assembly GCF_003264175.1. Lineage (NCBI taxonomy): Bacteria > Bacillati > Bacillota > Bacilli > Caryophanales > Bacillaceae > Bacillus > Bacillus sp. SRB_331. Next base: position 201,894 of record NZ_NADV01000011.1, read on the forward strand.
GGTCTTATCCACTCGTCTTACTTGCTGAGAATGAAATAGGCTATCAAAATTTATTAAAGATCTCTAGCAGCATTATGACGAAGTCAAAAGAAGGTATCCCGAAGAAGTGGCTTGCTCATTATGCGAAAGGGTTAATTGCAATTTCACCAGGGAAAGACGGAGAGATTGAACAGCTATTATTAGAAGACAAAGAGAGTCAGGCTGAAGAAGTAGCTCATACGTATCAAAATATGTTCAGCAATTTTTATATAAGTTTGCAGCATCATGCAATTCAAGATGAACTGCTTTTACAAGAAAAACTGCCTGAATTTATTAATAAGGTAAACGTTCCAGTCGTTGCAACAAATGATGTTCGCTATATTAATCAAAGTGACGCACTTGTTCATGAATGTTTATTATCTGTTGAAGGCGGAACGAAAATGACTGATCCAGATAGACCGAGAATGAAAACGGATCAGTATTATTTAAAGTCATCGGATGAAATGGGAGCACTATTTTCTCATGCTGAGGAAGCGGTTCAAAATACAATAACAATCGCGGAACGTTGCCAAGTAGAAATTCCTTTCCATGTAAATCAATTACCGAAATTTCCTGTTCCATCTAACGAGACGAATGATACGTATTTGCGCCGTGTTTGTGAAGAAGGCTTGCAGAAACGCTATGGTACGCCGAAAGAAGTGCATATAGGACGTTTGGATCATGAATTAAATGTTATTTCTCGTATGGGATTTAGCGATTATTTCCTCATCGTATGGGACTTTATGAAATATGCACATGAAAATCATATTTTAACTGGGCCAGGCCGTGGATCGGCAGCTGGTTCACTCGTTTCTTACGTATTGGAAATTACAGATATTGATCCGATTGAATATGAATTATTATTTGAAAGGTTTTTAAACCCTGAACGTGTGACACTTCCAGATATTGATATTGATTTTCCAGATATAAGACGTGATGAGATGATTCGATATGTGAAAGATAAATATGGTCAGCTTCGTGTTGCTCAAATTGTAACGTTCGGAACTCTTGCAGCGAAAGCCGCAATTAGAGACATTGCTCGTGTAATGGGGCTCCTGCCAAGAGATATTGACATATTTTCAAAACTTATCCCATCAAAGCTTGGTATAACGTTAAGAGATGCATATGAGGAATCGCAATCGCTCCGTGAGTTTATACAAGGGAATCTGTTACATGAGCGTGTGTTTGAAATTGCAAAACGTGTAGAGGGATTACCGCGTCATACGTCTATTCATGCAGCTGGCGTTATTATGAGCCAAGAACCGTTAACGGGAAGTGTAGCGATTCAAGAAGGGCATAACGATGTTTATGTTACGCAATATCCAGCTGATGCATTAGAAGAACTTGGATTGCTCAAGATGGACTTTTTAGGCTTACGTAATTTAACGTTACTTGAAAATATTATAAAATTTATTGTTGAAAAAACTGGGAAACAAATTGATATAAGAAATTTACCTCTGCAAGATGAAAAGACGTTTCAATTGTTAGGAAGAGGGGATACAACAGGTGTATTCCAGCTTGAATCAGGTGGTATGCGAAATGTACTTCGTGGGTTAAAACCGAATGAATTTGAAGACATAGTCGCTGTTAACTCGTTATACAGACCAGGACCGATGGAACAAATTCCAACCTTTATTGAATCGAAGCATGGGAAAAGACGAATTGAATATTTACATCCGGATTTAAAGCCGATTTTAGAAAGAACATACGGCGTAATTGTATACCAAGAACAAATTATGCAAATCGCATCGAAGTTAGCTGGATTTTCGCTTGGAGAAGCAGATTTGCTGCGCCGTGCAGTGAGTAAAAAAAATCGTGATATTTTAGATCAAGAACGTAAGCATTTTGTTCAAGGGTGTTTGGAAAACGGATACGATGAGACATCTTCAGAACAAATTTATGATTTAATTGTAAGATTTGCGAATTACGGTTTTAACCGAAGTCACGCTGTAGCTTACAGTATGATCGGATATCAGCTTGCATATTTAAAAGCAAATTATACGCTGGAATTTATGACTGCGTTATTATCAAGTGCAATTGGAAATGAAGATAAGATTGTGCAGTATGTACGAGAAACGAAGCGGAAAGGTTTTCACGTTTTACCGCCGTCTCTTCAGAGAAGTGGTTACAACTTCCAAATAGAAGGAAATGCGATTCGATATAGTTTACTTTCGATTCGGAATATCGGAATGGCTACCGTGACGGCATTACTCGAAGAACGAGAGGAAAAAATGTTCGAAGATTTATTTGAGTTTTGTCTTCGTATGCCATCAAAATTTGTAACAGAGCGAAATTTAGAAGCGTTTGTCTGGTCTGGTTGTTTTGACGGTTTTGGTGTTTCGAGGACGACGTTATGGAGAAGTCTTAAAGGAGCGTTGGAGTATGCAAATCTTGCACGTGATTTTGATTTAGGGGATGCTGTTCCGAAATCAAAATACGTACAAGGAGAAGAGCTATCCTTTATTGAACAGTTAAATAAAGAGAAGGAAGCACTCGGTTTTTATTTATCTAGCTATCCGACAGCGCAGTATGCGGAACTAGGAAAAGAATTAGAAATTCCATCTCTTGCTCAGGCGATGCGACATAAGAAAAAAGTACAAAGAGCGATCGTATATATAACAAGTGTGAAAGTTATTCGTACGAAAAAGTTGCAAAAGATGGCGTTTATTACATTCTGTGATCAAAATGATGAAATGGAAGCCGTTATTTTTCCAGAAACGTATATACATTTTTCGGACAGGTTACAAGAAGGTGCAATCGTTTTAGTTGATGGTACGATCGAGCAAAGAAATCATAAGTTGCAATGGATCGTGAATGGACTATATCCGCTAGAAGAAATGGATGTTTATGAAGGAATGAAAGAAGCATCTGTTTACGTGAAATTGCCGTCTCAATATGAAAAAAAGCTTGTAAATCAAGTTACGAAAATATTGTTTGATTATTCAGGTTTTACGAAAGTACTAATTTATTATGAAAAGGAACATAAAATGGTACAATTATCTCGAAGTTTATCGATTCATCCAAGTGAAGAATGTCTAGGAGCACTTCGTGAAATTGTCGGTGACGAAAATGTCGTTGTGAAAATATAATGGACAATTTCCCTACACTTCGATTATTATAGTAGTAGTGTTCGTGGTCAGACCACTTGGAGAAATTGATATCAGCAAGCATAATTTGAGGAGAGTGGATAGTTTGTCAACACTTCGTGAAGAAGCACTTCACATGCATAAAGTGCATCAAGGAAAATTAGAAACTGTATCAAAAGTAAAAGTAGAAAATGCAAAAGATTTAAGTCTTGCATATTCTCCAGGGGTTGCAGAGCCTTGTAAAGAAATTTATGACGATAAAAGTAAGGTATATGAATATACAATGAAGGGAAATATGGTAGCAGTTGTGACAGATGGAACGGCTGTACTTGGTCTTGGTAACATTGGACCTGAAGCATCTCTTCCAGTAATGGAAGGTAAAGCTGTATTATTCAAGAGCTTTGCTGGTGTAGATGCATTCCCGATTGCCTTAAATACAAACGATGTAGATAAAATTGTTGAAACTGTAAAATTAATGGAGCCAACTTTTGGCGGTGTAAACTTAGAAGATATCGCAGCGCCAAACTGCTTCGTTATTGAAGAACGTTTGAAAAAAGAAACAAACATTCCAATATTCCATGATGATCAACACGGAACAGCTATCGTAACAGTAGCAGGCCTTGTGAACGCGCTGAAGTTAGTTGGAAAGAAAATGTCTGACATTAAAGTTGTCGCAAATGGTGCAGGTGCAGCAGGTATTGCAATCATTAAACTTTTATATCGCTATGGTGTACGTGACGTTATTATGTGTGACCGTAAAGGTGCAATCTATGAAGGTCGTCCTGTCGGTATGAATCCGGTGAAAGATGAAGTTGCAAAATATACAAATAAGAGTCGTATAGAAGGTTCTTTAGCTGACGTTTTACAAGGTGCGGACGTATTCATTGGTGTATCTGCAGCAGGTGCATTAACTGAAGAGATGGTTCGTACAATGAATGACGATGCAATTATTTTTGCAATGGCGAATCCGGTTCCAGAAATTATGCCAGAATTGGCAAAAGCAGCGGGCGCAGCTGTTGTTGGAACAGGTCGTTCTGACTTCCCGAACCAAGTAAATAATGTACTAGCGTTCCCAGGGATTTTCCGCGGTGCACTTGATGTACATGCGACACAAATTAATGAAGAAATGAAGATGGCAGCTGTACAGGCCATTGCAGAGCTTGTATCAGAGGATGAGTTGAATGCAGATCATATCATTCCAGCACCATTTGACGCGCGTGTAGCGCCTCAAGTAGCGGCTTACGTTGCGAAAGCAGCAATGGAGACAGGAGTAGCTCGCCGTCAAGTAGATCCAAATGAAGTCGCTGAGAAAACAAAACAATTAGCGCTGATTGGTAAAGAATAAGCGAGGAATTTCCATTGACATCATCAAATACAAAAGTATATCTCGAAATTGTAAAAAAAATCCGTTCCATTATGGAAGAGGATTGTTTAGTAGCAGGGGATCGTTTGCCATCTGAGCGTGAGTTAAGTTCACGCTTAAATGTTGGACGTTCCTCTGTAAGAGAAGCATTACGTGCGTTAGAACTGGTAGGATTAATTGAAACGAGACGTGGTGAGGGAACGTTTATTCGAAACTTTTACGATAACGGTCTTGTACAATTAATTGCTCCGTTCTTGCTGCAAGATGAGAAAACAATTCGTGATTTATTACAAACAAAACGATTGCTTGAGAAAGATATGATTCGACTTGTATGTAATTTACCGAAAGAAACGTTTTCTGAAGTACTAAGTAAATTACACCAAGTGCTTGAAGAAAACGAAAGCTCAATTCCGGTGCTTCATCAAACGTTCTTTAAAACACTTATTGAACAATTCGATAATTATTTACTCTATCGCATTTGGATGATCGTAAATGATTACGTTGCAACTCTTTCTTGTGAAGTTTCAGGAGATTCTATCGAAATGTATAGAAAGCTTTATGCTACTTTGGAAGCGAAACAAGAAAATGATGCGTTAAAAATTTACGATGAATTAGTAGAGAATATACAGTTTCACTCGTAATGTATAAAATTTGTCGAAATGACCATGACACGTTATGACAAACATTCTACCGCATAGCGGTTAAAGTTAAACGTAAAGAGAGAGGTTATTAGACAGATTGAGAAGATAAGGCTAACATCAAACATTGGTGTTAGCCCCATTTTCTTCTTACGCTAACCTTAGCTCTCAATGAAGGGGGTCAAATTGTGCTAAGAGATTTATTCGTGAAAAAGAAAAAGTACGCTGCAATACCTTCAGAACAAGTACGAAAAGATGTACCAGATGGCGTTATGACAAAATGTCCGAAATGTAAAAAAATCATGTATACGAAAGAGCTTCTTAAAAATTTAAAAGTATGCGTGAATTGTGGATATCATCATCCGATGAATGCATGGGAACGCCTTGATAGTATATTGGACGAAGGTTCATTTCGTGAGTATGACAAAGAGATGGTTTCACTAAATCCACTTGAGTTTCCGGGATATGAAGAGAAACTAGAAAACGATCGTAAGAAGACTAAATTGAATGAAGCGGTTGTAACTGGTGAAGGAACAATTGATGACATGCTTGTTGTTGTTGCAGTAATGGATTCTCGTTTTCGAATGGGCAGCATGGGCTCTGTTGTAGGAGAGAAAATTGCCCGTGCGGTTGAAAAGGCATACGACTTACAAGTTCCATTTATTATCTTTACTGCTTCGGGTGGTGCTCGTATGCAAGAAGGGATATTAAGTTTAATGCAAATGGCAAAAACAAGCGTAGCTTTGAAAAAGCATAGTAATGCAGGAGGGTTATTTATTTCTGTTATGACTCACCCAACGACGGGCGGGGTTTCAGCGAGTTTCGCTTCACTTGGTGATTACAATCTTGCAGAGCCAGGTGCACTTATCGGATTTGCTGGTAGACGCGTAATTGAACAAACAGTGCGTGAGAAACTACCGGAAGATTTCCAAACGGCAGAATTTTTACTAGAGCACGGTCAATTAGATGCGGTGGTGCATCGTGATGATATGAGAGAATCACTCCGTAAGATTTTAGAAGTTCATCAAGGGGGGGAAATGGCTGTATGGCAGAGCTAGAATTTGAAAAACCAGTTGTTGAGCTAAGAAATAAGATTCGTGAACTGAAAGACTATACGAAAAACAGCCAGATGGACTTCAGTGAGGAGATTCGTATTTTGGAAGACAAGCTAGAAAAACTAGAGGAAGATATATACGGCAATATGAAAGTATGGGACCGTGTTCAAATTGCTCGTCATGCAGAACGACCGACAACGCTCGATTATATTGAGCACTTATTTACTAATTTTTTTGAATGTCATGGAGATCGCCTATTTGGCGACGATGCAGCGATTGTCGGCGGCATTGCGAAATATAAGGGGATGCCCGTAACTGTAATTGGGCACCAACGCGGAAAAGATACGAAAGAAAATATTCGTCGTAATTTTGGGATGCCTCATCCAGAAGGATATCGAAAAGCACTGCGTCTAATGAAACAAGCGGAAAAGTTTAATCGTCCCATTATTTGTTTCATCGATACGAAGGGAGCTTATCCTGGTAAAGCAGCTGAAGAACGTGGACAAAGTGAGGCAATTGCCCGTAATTTATTTGAAATGGCGGGTTTAACTGTACCTGTTATTTGTATCGTTATCGGTGAAGGTGGTAGCGGTGGTGCGTTAGGTCTTGGAGTAGGAGATTACATTCATATGCTGGAAAATTCCACTTATTCTGTTATTACACCAGAGGGTGCGGCGGCGATTCTTTGGAAAGATGCTGGTAAAGCAAAAGAAGCTGCAGAAGCGATGAAAATTACAGCATTAGATTTGAAAGAATTAGGTGTAATTGACGAAATTATTCCAGAGGCAAAAGGCGGAGCACATCGTAATGTTTTGAAACAATCAGAAAATATAGATTTAATGCTTAAGAAAACTTTTGAACAATTAAGCGGAATTTCGAAAGATGAATTAATCGAAAAACGTTATGAAAAATATATGAAAATTGGGCAAGTTTCGTTTTCAAACGCTTCCATTGGGATAAAATAAGAAAAGCGTGCGTTCCTCTTCGCGAATGCACGTTTTTATTATGAAAAGACACATCTTCTCCATTGTGTTTTTGTATTTTTTCGTGTTATTTTATTATAAGGCAAATAATCTTTATGAGGTGAGTACAAATGAAACGTATTGGTGTATTAACAAGTGGTGGAGATTCACCTGGTATGAATGCTGCCATTCGTGCAGTTGTTCGTAAAGCGATTTTCCATGATATTGAAGTATATGGTATTTACCATGGATACGCTGGTTTAATTTCTGGTCATATTGAAAAATTAGAACTTGGTTCTGTTGGCGATATTATCCACCGTGGTGGTACAAAATTATATACAGCAAGATGTCCTGAGTTTAAAGACCCAGAAGTACGACTAAAAGGAATCGAGCAATTAAAGAAACATGGTATTGAAGGACTTGTCGTTATTGGTGGAGATGGTTCGTACCAAGGCGCAAAAAAATTAACTGAGCAAGGATTCCCATGTGTAGGTGTACCAGGTACAATCGACAATGATATCCCTGGAACAGACTTCACAATTGGTTTTGATACAGCTTTAAACACTGTTATTGATGCAATTGATAAAATCCGTGATACAGCTACATCTCATGAACGTACATATGTTATCGAAGTAATGGGACGTCACGCTGGAGATATCGCATTATGGGCTGGTTTAGCTGATGGTGCAGAAACTATCTTAATTCCAGAAGAAAAGTATGACATGGAAGATGTTATCGCTCGTCTGAAACGCGGTAGTGAACGTGGTAAAAAGCACAGTATTATCGTTGTAGCTGAAGGTGTTGGAAGTGCAATTGACATCGGTAAGCACATTGAAGAAGCAACAAGCTTTGATACTCGTGTAACTGTATTAGGTCACGTACAACGTGGTGGATCACCAAGTGCACAAGACCGTGTATTAGCTAGTCGTCTTGGCGCAAGAGCAGTTGAATTATTAATTGCTGGTAATGGCGGACGTTGTGTTGGTATTCAAAATAATAAACTTGTTGATCATGACATTATCGAAGCGTTAGCTCAAAAGCATACAATCGATAAAGATATGTATCAATTATCTAAAGAATTATCTATCTAATCGGCTTAATGCCTTGTATTTGGGAACGGTTTCATAATTTTCGGAGGTGCAATATGCGTAAAACTAAAATTGTATGTACTATAGGTCCTGCTAGTGAAAGTATTGAGAAATTAGAGCAATTAATGGAAGCGGGTATGAACGTTGCTCGTTTAAACTTCTCTCATGGTAGCCATGAAGAGCATGGAGCTCGTATTAAAAATATTCGTGAAGCTTCAAAGAAAACTGGTAAAACAGTTGGTATCTTACTTGATACAAAAGGTCCAGAAATCCGTACACATGACTTCGTAGACGGACAAGCTGAGCTTGTAACAGGTGCAGAAGTAATTCTTTCTACTGAACAAGTATTAGGAACTGCAGAGAAGTTCTCTGTATCTTATGCTGGCCTTTATGATGATGTTGATCCAGGCTCTCGTATTCTAATCGATGACGGTCTTATCGAACTAGAAGTAATCGAGAAAGCTGACGGAAACATCCGTACAAAAGTATTAAACAGCGGAACTGTAAAAAATAAAAAAGGTGTTAACGTACCAAACGTAAGCATTAAGCTTCCAGGTATCACTGAAAAAGACGTGCAAGATATCGTTTTCGGTATCGAGCAAAAAGTTGATTTTATCGCAGCATCTTTCGTACGTAAAGCATCTGATGTATTAGAAATTCGTGAATTATTAGAAGGGCATAACGCTCAATACATCCAAATCGTACCAAAAATCGAAAACCAAGAAGGTATCGACAACATCGATTCAATCTTAGAAGTTTCTGACGGTTTAATGGTTGCTCGTGGTGATATGGGTGTAGAAATTCCACCAGAAGAAGTACCATTAGTACAAAAACGTCTAATCAAAAAATGTAACGTATTAGGCAAACCAGTTATTACTGCAACACAAATGTTAGATTCTATGCAACGTAACCCACGTCCAACTCGTGCGGAAGCAAGTGACGTAGCAAACGCAATCTTCGATGGAACAGATGCAATCATGCTTTCAGGTGAAACTGCTGCGGGTCAATACCCTGTAGAAGCTGTAACAATGATGGCTAACATTGCGGTACGTGTTGAAAAATCATTACAATATGAAGATATGTTCAAAAAACGTATTAAAGAGTTCACACCAACAATTACAGATGCAATTAGCCAATCTGTTGCGCACACAGCACTTGCTCTTGATGTAGCTGCAATCGTAGCTCCAACAGAAAGTGGACATACTGCGAAAATGATCTCTAAATACCGTCCGAAATCTCCAATCGTAGCTGTAACATCTGACGAGCAAGTAGGACGTCGTCTTGCACTTGTTTGGGGTGTTCAAGCATTTATGTCTGAGAAACGTGCAGCTTCTACTGACGAAATGTTAGATACAGCAATTCAAACAGGTATGGATGCGGGTCTAATCGGACTTGGAGATACTGTAGTAATCACTGCTGGTGTTCCAGTTGCTGAAACTGGTACAACAAACTTAATGAAAATCCACGTTGTTGGTGAAAAAGTTGCTAAAGGGCAAGGAATCGGTCGTAAATCTGCAAAAGGTAAAGTAGTTGTAGCGAAAACAGCTGCTGAAGCTGTAGCGAACGTAAACAAAGGTGATATCCTTGTTACAACAAGCACAGATAAAGATATGATTCCTGCAATTGAAAAAGCTGCTGCTCTAGTTGTAGAAGAAGGCGGTCTAACAAGCCATGCAGCTGTTGTAGGTGTATCAATCGGTATTCCTGTTATCGTTGGTGTAAACGGCGTAACAACAACTTTAAAAAATGGCCAAGAAGTAACAGTTGATGCAGCACGCGGAATTGTTTATAATGGACATGCGGAAGTGCTATAAGAAGTAATACGGAGAGAAGGATCGGAGTCCTTCTCTTTTTTTTTACACAAAAAAGATAGAGATAGCTTTAAATACCTGAAATCGCTTTGAAAAACGTTTATTATAATGTTTAGTGGGAGAGGGTTATTTGTCCTTTGTGAAGCTTGTATGAGCGTTTTAAGGAGCTTATAAAGGGTTTTGTAAGGGTGATACTTTCAAACCTTTTAAATGAAATATGAAGGAGTGTGAGCTATGAAGTGGTTACTGTTCTTACTTATTTTAGTGCCGGCGATTGAGATTACGGTGTTAATAGGGTCGAGTCATGTAATAGGTTTATGGTCTACGTTCGCTATGATTGTATTTACGGGTATTGTGGGTGTATATTTGGCGAAACGACAAGGGTTTAAAGTACTTAGAGAGATTCAATTTAGGCTAAATAGAGGAGAAATGCCGGGTGATGCGGTTCTAGATGGTATTTTTATATTCGTAGGAGGTATTCTTTTAGTACTGCCTGGATATGTGACGGATATAATAGGTTTTATCTTTGTTGTTCCTATAACGAGGGCTTTATTGAAGCCGGCTGTTATGAAGTGGATTGATTGGAAATTTAGAAAGAGAACTACTATTATTGTTCAGAAATAACGCGTAGATTATAGCGATCTACGCGTTATTTTTTTTATTTGCCACTTATAGTCAATTGTTAGCTTCCTGATCGGGTTGGATTTTTGTTAGTTATTAAACGATAGGATGCAGAGGGTTCTTGTGAATGAAAAGTGTTACGTTAGGATGATGTTTTTTGCTTGTAGTAAGATTCGACTAGTGAGCAGAAGTTAGACAGGAAAAGAAAAATTACTGATTAAAGGGTTCATCTGCCTTGCTTTGTATATTTATTCATTTACATAAAAAGCAATAAATGTAAGTAATAATTATAAAGTATATAGAATAAAAATGTATTTTCGTCCTAAAATATGCGTTTTTATGCAAAAAAATAAGAGGATTATCCTTTTTTAGGAAATTCTCTTATAGATGTAGGTAGTACAAAAAAGTACAGTGAATAATCAGTGGGAAATTCCCACTGATTACAGTTGATTTTTTATTGTGTATGAATTAGGAAATATTATTTTGATGGTGAACCCTTAATGAATTTCCATAAGTCGTGGAATACATGAGCTTTGTGTAATGTATTAAGTAGTACTAATATGACTGGACCGATGATTAATCCTAAAAAACCAAAGAGCTTAAAGCCGACAAATAGAGCGATGAGTGTCGCTAATGGATCTAGTCCAATATTAGATGAAAGTACTTTTGGCTCCATGATTTGTCTTTGGACAATCACGACGATGTATAGGATGAGAAGACCGATGGCGAATGCAGTATCGCCTGTGAAAAATACGTATATAACCCAAGGAACGAAGACGGCTCCAGTTCCTAAATACGGGAGTAAATCTACAACCCCTGTAATAATCGCGATAGTAATTGCGTATGGCACGCGTAATATTAAAAGGCCGATTAGTACAATGATAGTTGTCATAGATACGAGTGTAAGTTGCGCTTTAACAAAACCAAACAAAGCTTTTCTTAAATCGACAAAAATAGTTTTTCCGTATCCATGCAAACGATTAGGTAGAAGTTTTCTTACTTTATGAGCAAGACGGTGCCAATCGTAACTAATGAAGAAGGTGGCTAATAAGACGAAGACAAGGACAGTTAAAGTTGTTGGTAATGCACTAATGAAATTTGTTAACCCACTTATAATGGCGGTTAAAAGTTCTTTCATTTGTGTCGTTGCTTCGGTGCCTAAGTTTTGAATGTTTTGTGTAATAGTGTATCGCTGTGGTTCTCCGAGATGATTAAATTTAGAGATTAAATCATCATAGAGAGGCATAATATGATTAAGTGCAAATTGTTGGACGAATGCAACGATATCTGGAAACTTAACTGTAACAATTTGTAGTAAGTACGTTGTGGCAGATATTGCTTCAGTTACAAGGTATGTAACAAGTCCAACGATAGCTCCGAATACGAGAATTAAGCTAACGAGTACCGCTAATGCGCGAGGGAATTGTAGTTTTTGATTAAGGAAATTGACGACAGGATTAATCAAATAAGCGAATGCAAAAGCGATAATAAAAGGGTAGATAAGGCCTGACATGTACAGCAATGCATAGAACCCAACTACCGTTGCTACAATGACAAACATGAGTCGTAATATCATATATAGTAAGTTTCGGTTCAAAGATGTATACCTCCCATTCCAATTTGGATTATCCTAATTCGTTCAACTTATAACTAGTGAGATTCACTGATCAAAGTTTCACTTTACCCCGCTATTTGCGGGCAGTAAATCTCCTACCCGAAGTGCAGCTGGATCAAAGGAGTTAGATGGAGATAAACTGCCCGTAAATGCCCGATTGGTTCAACTAATAATCAGTGGAAAGTGCCCCACTGATCAAAGTTTCACTTTATGTTATAGTGGAATGATGGATTTTTCCTGCTTTTTCAATATATGAGTGACCGGAAAAGCTTGGTGTTGATGCTTCTACTATATGGTAAAAACTTCATTTTCTCTTCTTTTTATTTTACCTGTTTCTTAATAGAAAAGAAAGGAGAGACGACCGTTTTTAAAAATGTATACATGCTTAAATTTTTGATGGTTAGAGTTTCAGTTTGTCATTTTAAAATATGAAAAAAATGAAGTGGTTATTGTTGCATATACATCGATATAGCATGTATAACGATAGGTTTAAAGGTATTTTTGTTTGGAAGCGAGTTCATTATTTTCAGAAAGGAAGTGCAAACATGATTAGTCAGTCAACGTTATTTTTATTCATACTACTTATTATAGGACTTATTGCTAAAAACCAATCGCTTACTGTAGCTATTGGAGTGTTATTCTTATTGAAATTTACGTTTTTAGGAGATAAAGTCTTTCCTTATCTACAAACGAAAGGGATTAACCTTGGTGTAACAGTCATTACAATAGCAGTGCTCGTACCGATTGCGACAGGGGAAATAGGCTTTAAACAACTCGGAGAAGCAGCGAAATCGTATTATGCATGGATTGCTTTAGCCTCAGGTGTGGCGGTCGCTTTGTTAGCGAAAGGCGGCGTACAATTATTGACGACGGACCCACATATTACAACCGCACTTGTTTTTGGGACAATTATAGCTGTAGCTTTATTTAATGGAGTCGCTGTAGGTCCATTAATTGGGGCTGGAATTGCCTATGCAGTTATGAGTATTATACAGATGTTTAAATAAGGAATTTTATAGTAATATAAAATTTTTGAATTCTTTCTGTTCACAAAAGTCAGATAATTGTTTATAATAGGATTAGAAACTTTGAAAAGTTACATAACAGCAGAGACTTTACACCAGATAAAATAAAAACAACATAAAACAATTTTATAATGATATTGTTTTATGTTGTTTTTATCATAAACTCTTCGGAATTCATTTTCCTCACTAACTTGTTGTTCTGAGCGTGAGGATTCGGGGAGACATTCACGCTCATGCTTTCCATGTAAGCAATGGACAATAAGAGGGGAACATCGCAATAAATTTGCATGAACGTGCATTTTGCTTGCCTAAAGAGTGAACGAGCGTTCATAATTTATAAGGGGAGCAAATAGATATAAGGAGCAAGGTTGGGAGAATTTTCAGGAAAAGGAGAGAATGTCATGACTGTTATTCGAGGTTTAGAAGGGGTAGTAGCAACAACATCATCTGTGAGCTCTATTATTGATGATACATTAACTTATGTTGGGTATAATATTGATGATTTAGCTGAGAATGCTACGTTCGAAGAAGTAGTGTACTTATTATGGCACCGCAAGCTTCCTAACGAAAAAGAACTAGCGGAATTTAGTGGAACAGTATCTGAATACTATAAGGTACCAGGTGAGGTTTTAACATATTTGAAACAAGTAGATTTAAAAATCGCGCACCCGATGTCGGTTTTACGAACTGCGATTTCCATGCTATCATTATATGATGAGAGCGCTGAAATAATGGATGGAAAGTCTAATTATTTGAAAGCGGTTAAATTACAGGCTCAAGTCGGAACTTTAATTGCGGCTTATGCAAGAATTCGCAAAGGTTTAGATGTTGTTGAGCCAAGAAAAGATCTATCATTAGCTGCAAACTTCTTGTACATGTTAAATGATCGTGAGCCAAATGAAGTTGAAATTGAGGCTTTTGATAAGGCACTTGTACTTCATGCTGATCATGAGTTAAACGCTTCTACATTTACTGCACGTGTTTGCGTAGCTACACTTTCAGATGTGTATTCTGGTATTACAGCAGCAATCGGTGCATTAAAAGGTCCTCTTCACGGCGGGGCAAATGAAAATGTAATGAAGATGTTAACTGAAATTGGCGAAGAAGAAAATGTAGAATCATATATTCATAATGCTCTTCAAAATAAAGTGAAAATTATGGGATTTGGTCATCGCGTATATGAGCATGGTGATCCACGCGCGAAACACTTACGCGAAATGTCTAAGAGATTATGCGTGCTTTTAGGAGAAGACAAATGGTATAATATGTCTATCAAAATTGAAGACATTGTAACAAAAGAAAAAGGTCTTCCACCAAATGTTGATTTCTATTCAGCTTCTGTATACCATTGTTTAGGAATTGACCATGACTTATTTACACCTATCTTTGCAATTAGCCGTATGTCAGGCTGGTTAGCTCATATTCTAGAACAATATGAAAACAACCGTTTAATCCGTCCGCGTGCTGATTATGATGGACCGACACATCAAGTGTACGTTCCGCTAGCGCAACGATAAGCGAAAAACACTATTTTGATAGTGAAAATACGCTTTCAAAAGTCTGATTTTTTTGGGAAGATGTAATGATTAGAATATTTAAATTTGACTAACGGTTTGAACTGAGGGGTTATTCCCTCAGTTTCATACATATGAAATTTCAAACATGGGGGTTATCACATTGACGACAGGTGAAAAAATTACTGTAACTAATGGTGTTATGAATGTACCAAACAATCCGATTATTCCATTTATCGAAGGAGATGGAATTGGTCCTGATATTTGGGCTGCAGCATCTCGCGTAATAGAAGCAGCAGTTGAAAAAGCTTATGATGGTGAGAAGAAAATCGTTTGGAAAGAAGTGCTTGCAGGGGAAAAAGCATTCAACCAAACAGGCGAGTGGTTACCAGAAGAGACTTTAAATTTAATTCGTGAATATTTAATCGCAATTAAAGGTCCACTTACAACTCCAGTTGGTGGTGGTATTCGTTCTCTAAACGTTGCGCTTCGTCAAGAATTAGATTTATATGTATGTCTACGTCCAGTTCGTTACTTTGAAGGTGTTCCTTCACCTGTAAAACGTCCGGAAGATACTGATATGGTTATTTTCCGTGAAAATACAGAAGACATTTACGCTGGAATTGAATATGCACAAGGTTCTCCAGAAGCAGAAAAAGTTCTTGCTTTCTTAAAAGAAGCAATGGGTGTTAATAAAATCCGCTTCCCAGAAACATCAGGGATTGGTATTAAACCAATTTCAGAGGAAGGGACAAAGCGTCTTGTTCGCGCTGCAATTCAATATGCAATTAACGAAAAACGCTCTTCTGTTACATTAGTTCATAAAGGAAACATTATGAAATTTACAGAAGGTGCTTTCAAAAACTGGGGTTACGAAGTAGCTGAACAAGAATTCGGCGACAAAGTATTTACTTGGGCTGAATATGATCGCATTGTTGAAAAAGATGGAAAAGATGCAGCGAATAAAGCGATGGCAGACGCAGAAGTGGCTGGGAAAATCATCGTAAAAGATTCTATTGCAGACATCTTCTTACAACAAATTTTAACTCGTCCACGTGAGTTTGATGTTGTTGCAACAATGAACTTAAACGGAGACTACATCTCTGATGCACTTGCTGCACAAGTAGGTGGAATTGGTATTGCACCTGGTGCAAACATTAACTATGTGACTGGACATGCTATCTTTGAAGCTACACATGGTACAGCTCCAAAATATGCAGGTTTAGATAAAGTAAACCCATCTTCAGTTCTTCTTTCTGGTGTATTATTATTAGAGCACTTAGGATGGAACGAAGCTGCGAATTTAGTAACTGATTCAGTTGAGAAAACAATTGAATCAAAAGTAGTAACTTATGATTTCGCACGCTTAATGGAAGGTGCAACAGAAGTGAAATGTTCTGAGTTCGCTAATGAACTTATTAAAAACATGGATGTAGCGATAATCAAAAACGCATAATTAAAGCGGGGGGTAAATTATGACAATCAAACGCAAGAAAGTTTCAGTCATCGGTGCAGGATTTACAGGAGCAACAACAGCATTCTTATTAGCACAAAAAGAACTTGCAGATGTTGTTTTAGTGGACATTCCACAGCTGGAAAATCCAACAAAAGGGAAAGCGTTAGATATGTTAGAAGCGAGCCCAGTACAAGGTTTTGATGCTAACATTATTGGTACATCTGATTACGCAGATACTGCTGATTCTGACGTTGTCGTTATTACAGCAGGTATTGCGCGTAAGCCTGGTATGAGCCGTGATGACTTAGTAGCAACAAACTCTAAAATTATGAAAAGTATTACGCGCGACATTGCAAAACATTCACCAAATGCGATTATTCTTGTATTAACAAATCCAGTTGATGCAATGACATATTCTGTATTTAAAGAAGCAGGATTCCCGAAAGAGCGTGTTATCGGTCAATCGGGTGTATTAGATACAGCTCGTTTCCGTACATTTATTTCACAAGAGTTAAACCTTTCTGTGAAAGACATTACAGGATTTGTTCTTGGTGGACATGGTGACGATATGGTACCTCTTGTACGCTATTCCTATGCAGGTGGCATTCCGTTAGAAACATTAATTCCAAAAGAGCGTTTAGAAGCAATCGTAGAACGTACACGTAAAGGTGGCGGTGAGATTGTAGGCTTATTAGGAAACGGTAGTGCATATTACGCACCAGCAGCTTCTTTAGTTGAAATGACAGAAGCGATCTTGAAAGATCAACGCCGTGTATTACCAGCTATTGCGTACCTTGAAGGTGAATATGGTTATAGTGACCTTTACTTAGGGGTACCAGTAATTCTAGGTGGTAACGGAATTGAAAAAATTATTGAATTAGAACTTCTTGCAGATGAGAAAGAAGCGTTAGATCGCTCTGTAGAATCTGTACGTAACGTTATGAAAGTTCTTGTTTAATAATGAAATATAAGTGGAAAAAGATTCGGGGCCCCGAATCTTTTTCTACTATATATTGAAATGTTTTTTTGAAATAATATGAAAACGCTATCATTTGGTGTATCCTATAATGAAACTATAGACTTATACTATACATTTCCCTCATCACAGTAAATTTCGGATAAGGTATCGCTTTTAGTAGGATAATAAGGTGAAAAAATCGGAGGGGGTTGTAACATGTTAAAGAAAAAAGTTCAAATTGGTCGTAGAATGGATGAAATTACAGTAGGAGAGAAATTATCTATCACTGAAAAAATTGAGGATAAAGATTTGTTATTGTACTTAGGGTTAACGAATGATGCCAATCCATTATATATTCAGCATGATTACGCATCCCAAACTCCGTATGAAAAGCCGATTGTCCCAAGCATTATGCTAACGGGACTGATTACAACGGCGGTTACGAAATATTTACCAGGTCCAGGTAGTCATATTACTAGGAAGGACCTTACGTTCGTGAAACATGTTCACCATTATGAAACGTTACAAATCCACTTTGAAGTTGTGGCTGTTTCAGAGGAGGAACATACAATTGATATGCTTGTATTTGCTCATGATGAAAAAGGAGAAACTGTTGTAAAAGGTTCATTAACAGTAACACCACCTTTTAAATCTGTTTCCATTATGGAAAAAGCATTAGATAATTTTTAAAATATGAAAATATGAATAGCGCTAGCATACCTTTTATAAGGGGCTAGCGCTATTTTAGTTGAAAAATCCTTCTTTGAACCCTTCAGCAAATTCTGAACAACCTGTTTTAATCGTATCCCAGCTAGGTACGTTAAAAGTAAGGAAACATGTTACTACTAAAGTTAAAATAGGTAGTAATATTCGCATAATAGCCTCCTTTTATCGAATTTATTTATATATTTAAATTAATAATATGATTATTGGTAATTGAAGTCAATTAAGGGGGAGGTTTTTTTAGATGAAGTGGAAAAGAGAAGACGTTATCTTTGAAACGATAAGAGAAGCTGAAGTATGGGCCGATTCAATCGTAAATGAAATGTACGGGAAAGTATTTGATGGATATGAAACACCAGATTATAAAATAGCGTATGCTCTTTCGTTTTTCCTAGCGAAAAATCGAGAGTTTATAGTTCATACGGAAGAAGAGTTTAAAAAAGATAGATTCATCTATAAAGTTTGGATAGCGACCGGATAGAGGGAATGAAGTTACGATTGCTTTTATTTTCCGAAACTCTAGTACAAACGAGCTCCATGAATAGACAATTATATTGAGGGAGACCTTGTTTTCTAGTATGATGAGAATAACGGGGAAAATACTAGGATGAAGAAGGTTTCAAGTCTATAACTTGGAGGAAAAGAATGAACAATCGTATTTTAGTAGTTGATGATGAGGAATTTATCTTAACTTTAATTGAATTTAATTTACAACAAGCTGGGTTTGAAGTTATTACAGCAATGGATGGAGAAATGGCGCTTCAAAAAGCGACTACAGAACGCCCAGATTTAATTATATTAGATTTAATGCTTCCAAAAATGGATGGTATGGAAGTTTGTAAAGAATTACGATTGCAGCGTATTATGACGCCGATTTTAATGTTAACAGCAAAAGATGATGAATTTGATAAGGTGCTAGGTCTTGAGCTTGGGGCTGATGATTATATGACGAAGCCATTTAGTCCAAGGGAAGTTGTTGCTCGTGTGAAGGCGATTTTGCGCCGTACGAAATTACAGCAGGAAGAACAAGTTTCAGAATCGCCAGATGAAGAGAGCATCAAAATTGCAGAGCTTAAAATTTTACCGGAGTTTTATGAAGCGTACTTCCAAGGAAGGAAACTGGAATTAACACCGAAAGAATTTGAGTTACTTGTTTATCTTGCGAAAAATAAAAGTCGTGTATTAACTCGTGACCAATTATTAAGTGCTGTATGGAATTATGATTTTGCCGGTGATACAAGAATTGTTGATGTCCATATTAGCCATTTGCGCGATAAAATTGAACAAAATACGAAAAAACCGACGTACATTAAAACGATACGTGGTTTAGGTTATAAATTAGAGGAGCCAAAAGTGGATGAATAAGTTTCGTTCCAGGCTTCTTTTTACATTTGTTTCTCTTATCGTTTTTATTTTAGTTGGACTAGGTGTATTATTAGAAACTGTATTTGAAAACTACTATATAGATCATGCTAAAGAGAGAATGATAAAAGAGACACAGTATGTTGCGGTATTAGCAGAAGAGCAAGGGTTTGATGCTGTTTTAAAAAAGCCTTATGTATTTGAAAAGTTAGAAGAAAAAATACCAGCTTCTATTATATTTGTTGATGAAAAAAAGAAAGTTCAATATAGCGGAGGGCAACCATCTGCATTTAATCAAGAGATGATTAAAGAACTTTCTTCTGAAGCAGCAAAACAACGAAGTAAAGTGATTACGCAAGAAACAGATCAAAAGAATGAATTTTATCATGCAGTGTTCGTTCAAGATCTAGCAGGAAAACAAGGATGTATTTTGGTGAAAAGTACAATTGAGCCATTGAAAGACGTACATCAAAAAACGTGGGGATTATTAATTATAGGATTTGTTATCGCTTGTCTCGTAGTCGTATTTTTAGGTATGAAAATTACGGGGCAATATATTAGGCCGATTGAATCGGTTACGAAAGTTGCCATTGAATTAGCGAAGGGAAATTATAAAGCACGCGCTTATGAAAGTCATTCGGATGAAACAGGGATGCTGAGTAAAGCGATTAATATTTTAGCTCGTAATTTACAAGAGATGACTCTTGAGCAGGAAATGCAACAGGATCGTCTGCATACGTTAATTGAAAATATGGGAAGTGGAATGATTTTAATTGATAGCCGCGGTTATATAAACCTTGTAAACCGTTCTTATAAGGAAACTTTCCACGTAACAGATGAAGAATATTTAGATCGCTTATATTATGAATCGTTTCATCATACAGAAATTATTGAGCTTGTGGAAGAAATCTTTATGACAGAAGTGAAAGTGCGTAAACAAATGTTATTGCCGCTTGGAATTGAGCGAAAGCATTTCGAAGTATATGGAGCGCCAATTATTGGGACGAACCATGAATGGAAAGGTATTGTTCTTGTGTTCCATGACATAACAGAGTTAAAGAAATTAGAACAAATGAGAAAAGACTTTTTAGCGAATGTTTCTCATGAACTAAAGACGCCAATTACTTCTATTAAAGGTTTTTCAGAAACGCTCTTGGATGGGGCTATGGATAATAAAAAATTCTGCGAACATTTCTTACATATTATTTTAAAAGAAAGTGAACGCATGCAAGGATTAATTGAAGATTTATTAGACTTGTCAAAGATCGAGCAACAAGGGTTTAAACTAAATATGGGGACCGTTGATATGAAGGAACTTCTTGAAGATATTCATATGGTGCTTGATAATAAAGCGGGAGAAAAAGAAATCTCTTTACAAGTGAATGCATTAAAACGTGTCTCTGTCATTGGGGATCCAGGTCGCTTGAAACAAATCTTTATTAATTTAATTAATAACGCGATTGTATACACACCGGCTGGAGGCGTTGTTTCTGTTGAATTGGCAGAAGATAAATATAATGCTTATATAAAAGTATCTGATACTGGAATTGGTATTAGTAAAGAGGAAATCCCACGTATTTTTGAACGCTTTTACCGAGTGGATAAAGCAAGAAGTAGAAATACGGGTGGAACGGGTCTTGGTTTATCAATTGTAAAACATTTAGTTGAAGCGCATCAAGGTACGATTACGGTGGATAGTGAGGTTGGGGAAGGAACAACATTTACAGTTGTTTTACCAAAATCAGCTACTGAAAAATAGGATGAAGGATATTTACAATATATTAACAATGGCTTAATTAAATATTAATAAAGCTCTGTTAATATAATATATGAAAACCCCTTCATCCAAGGAGTAATTTTGGACGAGAGTAGTTATGCTATTCTCGTCACTTCCCTTTATGCCAATGTAAGTCTGTTTATATATGATAGAAAAAAACCGTTATTTTTCTTCTCTCTATTAGTCATGTTAATATAGAGAGAGGACAGGAACGGTTTTTTTCTGTGGAAAAAATCGTTTCAAATATGTATGGGGAGGTTTGTAGTTTGGAAAAAAAAGTCGTATTAGTAGATGGTAATAATATCGCGTATCGTGCTTTCTTTGCACTACCGCTTTTAAATAACGACAAAGGTATACATACGAACGCAATTTATGGTTTTACAATGATGTTAATGAGGATACTAGAGGAAGAAAAACCGACGCATATGCTTGTGGCGTTTGATGCGGGGAAAACAACATTCCGTCATAAAACGTATAGTGATTACAAGGGAGGGCGTCAAAAGACTCCACCTGAGTTATCAGAGCAATTCCCGTTTATTCGTGAGGTGCTTGATGCATTCAATGTACCGCGTTATGAGCTGGAAAATTATGAAGCGGATGACATTATGGGAACGTTAGCGAAAGAAGCGAGTGAGCAAGGGTTTCATGTTAAAGTTATTTCAGGAGATAAAGATTTACTGCAACTTGTTTCAGATAATACACTCGTATGTATTCCTCGCAAAGGGATTACGGAAGTAGATGAATATACGAAAGAAGCTTTATTTGAGAAATATAGCTTATCACCAAAGCAAATTATCGATATGAAAGGTTTAATGGGAGACCAATCGGATAACATTCCAGGTGTACCAGGTGTTGGTGAGAAGACAGCCATTAAATTATTAACGCAATTTGAAACAGTAGAAGCAGTATATGAAAACTTAGATCAAGTGAGTGGAAAGAAATTAAAAGAAAAGTTAGAAGCGAATAAAGAACAAGCTCTTATGAGTAAAGAACTTGCGACTATTATTACAGACGCACCGATTACTGTGCATGTAGATGATATGGAATATAAAGGGTATGAACCAAGCGATTTGATTCCAATGTTCGAGAATTTAGGATTTACATCCCTTTTAAATAAGTTAGGTGTTACGCCGGAGGAAACGGCTCCAGCTGAATTAGATGATATTACATTTGATATTGTAGAAGAAGTTACAGAAGAAATGCTTCAGCAAGATAGTGCGCTTATTGTTGAAGTGCAAGAAGATAATTATCATAAAGCCGATATTCAAGGTTTTGGTATTCAAAATGAAAATGGTTGTTACTTCATTCCAGCCGATGTTGCTCTTAAATCGGATGCTTTTAAAGAGTGGCTTGCAAATGGAGAAATGAGAAAACATACATTTGATGCGAAGCGTGCTATCGTTGCTCTCAAGTGGAAAGATGTAGATATTCAAGGGAGTGACTTTGATTTATTAATTGCCGCTTATTTACTTGATCCAGCCGATACAGATAAAGATTTCCGTACTGTAGCGAAAATGAAAGAAACGCATGCCGTAAAATCTGACGAAGAAGTTTACGGGAAAGGTGCGAAGCGTGCTGTTCCGGAGCTAGAGGTAGTAGCGGAGCATGTAGCTCGTAAAGTGCATGTATTATATGATGTAAAGCAAACGTTCTTAGAAGAATTAAAAAAGAACGAGCAATATGAATTATTTACGGAATTAGAATTACCACTTGCACGTGTATTAGCCGATATGGAAGTGAAAGGTGTAAAAGTTGATACGGAGCGTCTTCGTAATATGGGAGAAGAACTTGCAGGTAGATTAAAGGAAATGGAACAGGAAATTTATAAGCTTGCGGGAACAGAATTTAATATTAATTCACCGAAGCAACTTGGGGTTATTCTGTTTGAGAATTTAAACTTACCAGTTATTAAAAAGACGAAAACAGGTTATTCTACGTCGGCGGATGTGTTAGATAAACTTATGGATCGTCATGAAATTATTCCAAATATTTTACATTACCGTCAATTAGGAAAGCTAAATTCAACTTACATTGAAGGTTTATTGAAAGTTGTACATGAAGATTCATCTAAAATCCATACTCGCTTTAATCAAGTGTTAACGCAAACAGGTCGATTAAGTTCAACAGATCCGAACTTACAAAATATCCCGATTCGCTTAGAAGAAGGAAGAAAGATTCGTCAGGCATTCGTTCCATCAGAAGAAGGATGGATCATGTACGCGGCTGATTATTCACAAATCGAACTTCGTGTGCTTGCTCACATTGCAAATGATCCAGGGTTAGTTGAAGCGTTCCAACATGACATGGATATTCATACGAAAACAGCTATGGATGTATTTGGTGTTGGGAAAGATGAAGTAACATCTAACATGAGACGACAAGCAAAAGCTGTTAACTTCGGAATTGTGTATGGTATTAGTGATTATGGTCTTTCGCAAAACTTAGGAATTACAAGAAAAGCAGCAGCGGAATTTATTGAAAAGTATTTAGAAAGTTTCCCTGGTGTACAAGAATACATGGATGAAATCGTAAAAGATGCGAAACAAAAAGGATATGTGGTTACATTATTAAATCGTCGCCGTTATATTCCGGAAATTACGAGTCGTAATTTCAATTTACGTAGCTTTGCTGAGCGTACAGCTATGAATACACCAATTCAAGGTAGTGCGGCTGATATTATTAAAAAAGCGATGATTATTATGGCAGATCGTCTAGAAGAAGAAGGATTACAAGCGCGTCTTCTTCTGCAAGTACACGATGAATTGATATTTGAAGCACCAAAAGAAGAAATTGAAAAATTAGAGAAGCTTGTACCTGAAGTAATGGAGCATGCAATTGAACTAGCCGTTCCATTGAAAGTTGATTATTCTTACGGTCCAACTTGGTACGATGCGAAATAAGGACGTGATGAAATGCCGGAATTACCAGAGGTTGAAAACGTTAGACGGACGCTTGAAAATCTTGTAACAGGAAAAACGATTGAAGATGTCGTTATTACTTATCCCAAAATAGTAAAACGACCGGATGATGCAGAAATTTTTAAAGAAATGCTAAGAGGCGAGACAATTGAAAATATAAAGCGAAGAGGTAAGTTTTTGCTTTTGTATGTAACGAACTATGTAATTGTTTCACATTTGCGCATGGAAGGTAAGTTTTTACTTCATCAAGAGGATGAGCCAATTGATAAACATACGCACGTCCGTTTCTTATTTACAGATGGAACTGAATTACATTATAAAGATGTGAGAAAGTTTGGTACGATGCATCTCTTTAAGAAAGGTGAAGAGATGAATCAAATGCCTCTTGCTGACTTAGGCCCGGAGCCATTTGATGCTGAATTGACACCGCAGTATTTACAAGAAAGATTGCAAAAAACAAATCGTAAAATAAAAGTCGTATTATTAGATCAGCGTCTTTTAGTAGGGCTTGGAAATATATATGTAGATGAAGTGTTATTCCGTTCTCAAATTCACCCAGAACGAGAAGCTGCATCTTTAACAGAAGAAGAAATAGAAAGAATTTACGAGGCGATTGTTACAACGCTGGGCGAAGCTGTTAAGCGAGGCGGAAGTACAATTAGAACGTATATTAATTCACAAGGACAAATTGGTTCGTTCCAGGAACTTCTAAATGTATATGGGAAAAAAGGAGAACCGTGTGTGACTTGCGGTACGCTATTAGAAAAAACAGTTGTTGGCGGAAGGGGAACACATTACTGCCCAATTTGCCAACCTAGAATATAGAAAAGGGATAACATCGGATAGGCATTTGTCATATACATAGAGCAGAGCTATGTATAAGGGAGGAGCTTACCGATGTACCTTTATTTATCTCTTATTTTATTAGCTTTTACATTAAGCTTAGATAGCTGTAGTGTAGGGCTAACATACGGGTTAAGGAGCGTAAGAATTCCACTAAGATCAATTATAATTATCGGGATCTGTTCAGCAGCTGTAATGCTCGTTTCCATGGGGATTGGACATATGATCGCGAAAATATTTTCACCTGTTATCGCAACGCGTATCGGCGGATTTGTTCTTATTGGAATAGGTATTTGGGTATTATATCAATTTTTTCGAAGTGATAAAAAAGAAGAACCGAAGCAAGAGGAGAAGGTTTGGAAACTAGAAATTGCTTCGCTAGGGTTAGTGATTCAAATTTTGCGGAAGCCGACTGTTGCAGATTTTGATAAATCAGGAACTATCTCTGCAGGAGAAGCGCTACTTCTCGGTATCGCTCTTTCTATAGATTCGTTTGGTGCTGGAATTGGTGCATCTTTATTAGGTTATGCACCCGCGATGATGGCGGTATTAGTCGCGGTTATGAGTTCTTTATTTTTATTTATTGGAATGAAGCTCGGTACGATTTTATCAAATATGAAATGGTTACAAAAATTTACATTCCTGCCTGGGGTATTACTCATTATTATTGGAATTTGGAAAATGTAAGTATGGGCGTGGAACATTAGTTTCGCGCCTTTAATATTGTGAGGAGGATTATTATGACAGTAGTAATTGGATTAACAGGAGGCATTGCAAGCGGAAAAAGTACGGTATCAGAAATGTTTCGTGAAATGAGTATACCGGTTATTGATGCAGATATTATTGCGCGAGAAGTTGTAGAACGAGGAAAACCGGCATATAACAAAATTATAGAGGTGTTCGGAACGGAAGTGTTACAAAAAGATGGAGAGCTTGATCGACCAAAGCTTGGGAGTGTCGTTTTTTATAATGAAGAAAAACGATTGCAGTTAAACGAAATTGTTCATCCTGCAGTGCGTGAAGAAATGAATGCACAAAAGGAGATGTACATAAAAGAAAGTATGCAAGCGGTTGTGTTAGATATCCCTCTTTTGTTTGAAAGTAAATTAACAAATCTCGTTGATCGTGTTTTAGTTGTAGCAGTCACACCGAATACGCAATTGGAACGTTTAATGAAACGAAATAACTTTTCAGAAGAAGAAGCAACGGCTCGTATTCAATCTCAAATGCCATTAGAAGAAAAAGTAAAGAAGGCAGATGAAGTAATTTATAATGATGGCACAATTACTGGAACGAAAACACAATTAGCCTCTATTTTGAAAGAATGGAACATTATTGATTAAAAAATTGTGAAATTAATGAAAATGCTTAGTGACATATCTCCTTTTTGTGTTATACTATTATTGGGATTGGAGATAAATAGTATAACGCATTCAAGGGGGATAACATATTATGACTCGTGTGGCAATTAATGGATTTGGACGTATCGGGAGAATGGTATTTCGTCAAGCAATAAAAGAAAGCGCATTCAAAATTGTAGCAATAAATGCAAGCTATCCATCAGAAACGTTAGCGCATTTAATTAAATATGATACAGTTCATGGAAAGTTTGACGGAACAGTGGAAGCATTTGAAGATCACTTACTAGTTGATGGGAAAATGATTCGCCTTTTAAACAACCGCGATCCAAAGGAGTTGCCTTGGAAAGATCTAGGTGTTGAAGTTGTAATTGAAGCAACTGGTAAATTTAACTCTAAAGAAAAAGCAATTCTTCATGTTGAAGCTGGAGCGAAAAAAGTTATTTTAACAGCACCTGGTAAAAATGAAGATGTAACAATCGTAGTTGGTGTGAACGAAGACCAATTAGATATCACAAAGCATACTGTTATTTCAAATGCATCTTGTACAACAAACTGTTTAGCGCCTGTTGTAAAGGTGTTAGATGAGCAGTTCGGAATTGAAAACGGTTTAATGACAACTGTTCACGCTTATACAAATGACCAAAAAAATATTGATAACCCACATAAAGATTTAAGAAGAGCGCGTGCTTGCGGACAGTCTATCATTCCAACAACGACGGGTGCTGCAAAAGCGCTAGCAAAAGTTCTTCCACACTTAAACGGAAAACTTCATGGTATGGCCCTTCGTGTACCAACACCAAACGTGTCTCTTGTTGATTTAGTAGTAGACGTAAAACGTGATGTAACAGTTGAAGATATTAATGAAGCGTTCAAAACTGTTGCAAACGGTGCATTAAAAGGAATTGTAGAATTCTGCGAAGAGCCTTTAGTGTCTATCGATTTTAATACAAATACACACTCAGCTATTATTGATGGTTTGTCTACAATGGTAATGGGTGATCGTAAAGTGAAAGTACTTGCTTGGTATGATAACGAGTGGGGCTACTCTCGTCGTGTTGTAGATCTTGTAACGTTAGTTGTTGATGAATTAGCGAAACAAAAAAATGTGCAACATATTTAAGTGAACGAGAGAGGGCAAGTGAAAATTTGTCCTCTTTTTTATTTTTTTCTGAAAAGGAAAAAAATTATATAAGTATATTTTTAAATAGTGGACATACCACGAAACGTTGGGATTACTGTATTCGTGAATCATTAATTTTTTTTAGGGAAAAGTAAAGAGGAAAATATGACAGAAAATCGAAAAAACTGTTGTTGCAAAATGAAAATAAACAAAGTATACTAACACTCGTAAACTTAAGAGCTGAGGTACGTAGTCACTACTTAAAGGGTTAGGACCTCTCTGGACTAACTTTCCCCCGTGGTAGTGGAGCAAGCCAAATTGCAAATTAGTTTTCAATTCGAACAGTTAGAATAAATTTACAAGGGGGAACTGTAGAATGGATACTATGGATACGATGGGTCGTCACGTGATTGCTGAACTTTGGGATTGCGATTTCGACAAGCTTAATGACATGCCGTATATTGAACAATTATTTGTGGATGCAGCACTAAGAGCTGGTGCTGAAGTACGTGAGGTTGCTTTTCATAAATTTGCACCACAAGGTGTAAGTGGAGTAGTAATTATCTCGGAATCACATTTAACAATTCATAGCTTTCCGGAGCACGGTTACGCAAGTATTGATGTTTATACTTGTGGGGATCGTATTGATCCAAATGTTGCTGCAGAATATATTGCAGAAGGTTTAAACGCGAAAACGCGTGAGAGCATCGAGCTTCCTCGAGGCACTGGTAGCTTCGAAATTAAGCAGAGAGAAACAAAAGCTCTTTAAAAAAGAACATAATTGATTTAAAATGTAAAGAGGTGTATAATGCACCTCTTTTTTAGTTTATATAAAATAGGATCACGATATGTAATAACTTAGAGTGGTCATTATAGAAGAATGAGTTATATAATATTGTATATATATTTTCACATGTAGGTGAGTAGCGAAAGAATAAAGATTATAGTGTAAAGGAGTGAATGAATTGCGTTGTCCATCCTGTTTTCATAATGGAACAAGAGTGTTAGATTCGCGTCCGGTAGACGAGGGGCGCTCTATTCGAAGAAGAAGAGAGTGTGAAAGTTGTTTAAGTCGCTTTACGACATTTGAAAGAGTAGAAGAATCACCTCTTATCGTTGTTAAAAAAGAAGGAACACGAGAAGAGTTTAATAAAGAGAAAATTTTACGCGGTTTAATTAAAGCGTGTGAAAAAAGACCTGTATCTTTAAGGCAGTTAGAGGAAGTAACACAAAGTGTGGAGCGTGAACTTCGTAACTTAGGTATATCAGAAGTGAAAAGTGATATGATTGGTGAAATTGTTATGGAAGAACTTCGTGATATTGATGATGTTGCTTACGTACGTTTTGCTTCTGTGTATCGTCAATTTAAAGATTTAAATGTATTTATTGAAGAATTAAAAGATATACTGCAAAAAGAGAGAGAGTAGAAGGAATCTCTTTATATACTGTAAGTAAACGAGATAAGAGAGCTAGAAGCGGAAGCTAATAGCTCTTTTTCGCTAATAAATTATATAATAAAGATAGAACGAGTGAAATGTAGGTTAGATTGGATGAGAGAAAGGAAAAGCAAGAATGGAAAAACAGTCATGGATGGAGCTATTGCCGATTGATCGTTATAAAGTAAGTGCGAAAGGGTTGTTACATAATTACGACCGGAAAGTATTAACGATGTTGTATCAGCCGTTAATAGGTAGTAGAGCTTTTAGCTTATACATGACACTATGGGGAGAGTTAGAGCAAGATCGTGTGTTTGGAAAAGAGAATACACATCACTCCCTTATGGTGACTATGCAAATGCAACTTCCTGAAATATATGGGGAACGAGTAAAGTTAGAAGCGATTGGTCTTTTAAATGTATATATTAAGAAAGAAAAAGATATTCGAATGTTTATATATGAATTGCAACCACCTTTATCTCCGAAGCAGTTTTTTGATGATATTGTTTTAAGTATCTTTTTATATAATCGCTTGAGTCGGACAAAATACAACCAAGTAAAGCAATATTTCTTAGAAGAAGAATTCGATTTTGCTTCTTATGAAAATGTTACGCGCTCCTTCAACGATATATTTGATTCGTTTAACCCAGGTCAGTTTGAATATGCGCAAGAAGAACTGCGTATCCCGAAAACGACAATTATGCCAAGTAACGAGAATGGGGATGCTCCGAAAGTTTGGAACGATTTCTTTGATTTCTCTTTATTTGTAGACGGACTATCAGCCCTTGTTCCTAAAAAGGCGATTACAGATCAAGTGAGAGAATGTGTTATTACACTCGCTTATGTGTACGGTGTGGATGTGTTATCGATGCAAAATATCGTTCTTGGCGCAGTGACAGAAGTGCAAACAATTGATATCGAAAGGCTTCGGAAGGGAGCACGCGATTGGTATCAATTCGAAAATGGTCAAGCGTTACCTGTATTAAGTGAAAGAGTGCAACCTCATGCTGCTCGTACAATGAAAGAGAAAGAGCCATCTACGCAAGAAGAGATGCTAATGAAACAGTTAGAGGAAATCTCGCCAAAACAACTATTGAAAGAGATTTCAGGCGGTGCAGAGGCGACGAAAGCGGACTTGCAAATCGTTGAGGATGTAATGATAAATCAAAAGTTAACGCCAGGGGTTGTGAATGTACTTATTTATTACGTTATGCTACGCTCAGATATGAAGCTTGCTAAAACGTATGTCGAGAAGATTGCTGGACATTGGGCGCGAAAAAAGGTCGGTACAGTAGGCGAGGCGATGGCGCTAGCGAAAGAAGAGAATCGTCAATATCAAGAGTGGGCTGAGACGAAGAAAAAAGGTCGTACAGCGAAGAAAACAGTGCGAAAAGAAATGGTACCAGATTGGCTTAAAGAAGAGTCGAAAGAAGAAGAGAAAGAACCTGTAAAAAATGACGTAAGTGCGAAAAAAGATGCAAGTACGTTAGAAGATGAACGGAAACGATTAGAAGAAGTATTGAAAAAATATAAGCGTGATTAATAAAAGAAAATGAACGCTCTTTGAGGTGAGAAAATGGAGCATATTCAAAATTCATTTACGAAATTAATGGAAAATAAAAACTTTAAAAATAGATATGAAGTCTTAAAGGCAGAAGTGATGGCGCACCCTCGTGTGAAAGAATTTATAGACGAACATAAAGGTGAAGTAACGACTTCTATGATTGAACGAAGTCTTGTGAAGTTATATGAATATATTGGACAAAGTGTAGGGTGTGCGGATTGTCCAGATTTAGGGTCATGTAAAAATATGCTACAAGGATATGAGCCGAAGCTCGTCATTCAAGGTAAGATGATTGATATTCAATACGATCGTTGTATTAGAAAAGTAGCATATGATGAGAGAAAAAAATATGAAAAACTCGTTCAAAGTGTATATATGCCAGTTGACATTTTGCAGGCAACTATGGAAAATTTAGACCCTTCAGATTTAGATGCACGTATTGATGCAATAGGTGCAACAAATGAATTTTTAAACACATACGAACCAGGTAAAAAAGCACAAGGTTTATATTTGTACGGTAAATTTGGTGTAGGGAAAACGTATCTTTTAGGGGCAATTGCAAATGAGCTTGCGCGAAAGAAAATTAGTTCGATGCTCGTATACTTCCCTGAATTTTTACGTGAAATCAAAAGTTCGATTCAAGATAATTCGATTAGCGGAAAGATTGATGCTGTCAAACGTGTACAAGTATTAATGTTAGATGATATCGGGGCAGAAGCGATGTCAAGTTTTGTACGTGATGATGTACTCGGTGCAATCTTGCAATTCCGTATGTTGGAAAACTTACCGACGTTCTTTACATCTAACTTTGATTTCAAACAGTTGGAACATCATTTAACGTATACACAGCGCGGTGAAGCAGAAGAGATGAAAGCGGCCCGTATTATGGAACGAATTAAATATTTAGCGAAGCCAATCCCAATTGGCGGGAAGAATCGTCGTAATAAGTAAAGAGCGAGCTGAGAAGCTTGCTCTTTTTTATCCCGCTATTGGCGGGCAGTAAGATTCCCACCTCAAAATTCGGCTGTAAAGCAAAGAAGTTAGGTGGGAGCCATGCTGCCCGTAAAAGCCCGATTGGTGCGGGCTAATAATCAGTGGACGATGGACAAAACCTCCACTGATTAAAGTTTCACTTTATTTTAATCATTTTTTCAGAGTAGCTTGTATCATTTTTTTCTCCCTCCCTTAATATATATAAAATTAGCAAGCCATATCGAGTGGATGTTCTAACAATGGGAGATAGGTTTCTACTAAGAGTGAACTTCCATAGATCGGACTCTTATAGGATTTGTAACGTATAGATGCAATCCTTTAGAGCGGGGATAAAAGGGGGGACAAAAGTGATTGAAATTTGCTTCGAAGAAAAAAATGATGCTGTGTACGTATACAGACAACTAACGAAAAGAACAGAATCCTTATATAAGGAAACAAGTGTATATTTAAACGAACAAAAGGTTGTTATTCATATACCATTATGTGAATCAAATTATATTGAAAAGATTTTATTGCCAGTATTACTATATTTCATTATGAATGTGAAACAAAATGAATGGATTCATACCATTTTAAAGGAAAAGTTTTTTTATGAAGAACAAGAAGAGTGTCATCAAATATTGCATATGGCACATGAGATTTTAAAGGAAAGAAGAAAAGGAGTAGCTAGTGATTTAACACGTCAAAAATTTGAATCTTATATTGCGTCGTCTTTGAATGATTGGCTTTGTGATCCGCTCTCATTCTCGTTTTCATCATACGTTCGTTTTCGTCTTCGTACATATAGGGAAATGGTAACTAAGCTTGCTGAAGTTGCAATTGATGAGTATAAGATGGAGCAGGAATACCAAATATTCATTGAGACACTTCGCCAACAAGTAAGTAGCCGGAAATCACGTTTGTCCTGTGTACATCTTATTTTTGATGAAAGTTTTATTTTCTATGATGATAAAGGTAGGCGTTTAAAACAGGAGAAATTGGTTCAATATATAGATGAAGAATTATTAAAGAAACAGGATGTATATATCGATACGAAAGTAATTGCACCACTTCTTTCTATTTCGCCGAAAAAGATTTATTTATATACGAAAGAACAAGATCATAATATGATTATTACTTTGCGAAATGTATTTCAGGAACGAGTGCAACTACATGGATTACATGAATTTGAGCGCAATGTGAAAAATTTAAAAAATAAAGGTAACGCCCTTGATTTTCTAAGTTTTTGAGCATATAATTACCTACATAAATGAAATATATTGAAATGTTATGATGAGGACATGGGTAGTTTTCTACGATTTTCAGAGAGGGAAGCCTTAGGGTGTGAGCTTCCTAGTACGGGATAATTACTTACCACCTCTAAACTTTAGCAGTGAACGTTTTTCTAGTAATTGCTAACGGACAACACCGTTATGTTGAACTTGAGCAATTAACAATAATGTTAATTGGAACAAGGGTGGAACCACGAATTCAACACTCGTCCCTTTTTATGGGATGAGTGTTTTTTATTTTGAAAAAAAAGAGGAGTGACCAGTGATGGCAGATGTAGTTAAAATTACTTTCCCTGATGGAGCTGTGAAGGAGTTTCCAAAAGGAGTAACAACTGAAGAAATCGCAGCTTCTATTAGCCCAGGCTTAAAGAAAAAAGCTGTGGCTGGAAAATTAAACGATGAGATGATCGATCTTGTTACACCAATCGAAGAAGATGGTGCAGTTTCTATTATTACATTAGATTCTGAAGATGGCTTATATATTTTACGCCACTCAACAGCTCACCTTTTAGCACAAGCGTTAAAACGTTTATATAAAGATGTTAAGCTTGAGCTTGGCATTGGTCCAGTAATCGAAAATGGCTTCTACTACGATATTGATATGGAAGAAGCAATTACAGTTGAGGACTTCAAGAAAATCGAAAAAGAAATGCAAAAAATCGTGAACGAAAACTTAGAAATCGTTCGTCATGAAGTACCGCGTGCAGAAGCGCTTCGTCGCTTTGAAGAAATCGGCGATGAGTTAAAATTAGATTTAATTAACGATCTTCCAGAAGATGCAGTTATTTCAATTTATGAGCAAGGCGAATTCTTCGACCTATGCCGTGGTGTTCATCTTCCATCTACAGGGAAAATTAAAGTATTTAAATTATTAAGTGTTGCAGGTGCTTACTGGCGCGGCGACAGCAATAATAAAATGTTACAACGTATTTACGGTACTGCATTCGTTAAGAAAGCAGAATTAGATGAGCACTTACGTATGCTTGAAGAAGCGAAAGAGCGCGATCACCGTAAATTAGGTAAAGAGTTAAAACTATTTACTAATAGCCAAAAAGTAGGACAAGGTTTACCACTTTGGTTACCAAAAGGTGCAACAATTCGCCGTATTATCGAGCGTTACATCGTTGATAAAGAAGCAAGCTTAGGCTATGATCACGTATACACTCCAGTATTAGGAAGTAGAGAGCTTTATGAAACTTCTGGTCACTGGAACCATTACCGTGATGGCATGTTCCCATCAATGGAAATGGATAATGAAGAGTTAGTTCTTCGTCCAATGAACTGCCCTCACCATATGATGGTTTATAAAAATGATATTCACAGCTACCGTGAGTTACCAATCCGTATTGCGGAACTTGGAACAATGCACCGCTATGAAATGTCTGGAGCATTATCTGGATTACAACGTGTACGCGGAATGACTTTAAATGATGCGCACATTTTCGTTCGTCCAGATCAAATTAAAGAAGAATTAAAACGTGTTGTAAACTTAACGTTAGAAGTGTACAAAGATTTCGGTTTAGAAAACTATTCATTCCGTCTATCTTATCGTGACCCAGCAGATACTAAAAAGTATTATGCTGATGATGAGATGTGGGAAAAAGCACAAGGTATGTTAAAAGAAGCTATGGATGAAATGGGTCTTGATTACTATGAAGCTGAAGGTGAAGCGGCATTCTATGGTCCGAAACTTGACGTTCAAGTTCGTACTGCTCTTGGAAAAGACGAAACACTTTCAACTGTACAATTAGACTTCTTACTTCCAGAACGCTTTGAATTAACTTACGTTGGTGAAGACGGTAAACAACATCGTCCAGTTGTAATTCACCGTGGTGTTGTATCAACTATGGAACGTTTCGTAGCCTTCTTAATTGAAGAATACAAAGGCGCATTCCCAACTTGGTTAGCTCCAGTTCAGGCGCAAGTAATTCCAGTTTCTCCGCAAGTACATTTAGACTATGCGAAGAAAGTACAAGATGAATTACGACGTGCTGGTATCCGTGTTGAATTAGACACTCGTGAAGAGAAAATTGGTTACAAAATCCGTGAAGCACAAATGCAAAAGATTCCGTACATGCTTGTAGTAGGTGACAATGAAGTTACTGAAAATGGCGTTAACGTACGTAAATATGGTGAACAAAAATCAGAAACAATCGCATTAGATGCGTTTGTTGACATGATTAAGGTAGAAGGAAAACGATAAGAAAGAGCCGCGGTATACCGCGGCTTTTTTATGTATTATAAAAAAGAAAATCTAGAAAAAATAACCAAACAATACTTATCATAAAAAAGTATTGCAAGTATGCTGGTTGTTTGTTACAATATTTCTTGTTGTTAGTAAAACACATCGCGTCTTCTTGACAGACGTCATGTCCTATGATAAACTCATCAAGGATAATAGAATATGGTTTTGACAAGTAGAAGCACCCGCTTCTCACCTGATGGACGCATTCGCAGTTAGCAGGTAAATGTATTTCTTACTAAAGATATTACAAGTGTGGGTGCCGTGTGCCCGCACTTTTTTTGTTCGGGTTCTACAATTGCAAAACGTATTCTAAGAAAACCTTGGAGGTGGCTTACTATTAGCAAGGATATGATGATTAACGAGCAAATTCGTGCACGTGAAGTACGCTTAGTTGGCGCAAACGGCGATCAACTTGGAATCAAGTCTCGTAATGACGCTTTAGACTTAGCTGCAGGTCTTAATCTTGATTTAGTATTGGTTGCTCCAAATGCGAAACCACCAGTATGCCGCATTATGGACTACGGTAAATTCCGCTTTGAGCAACAGAAGAAAGAAAAAGAACAGCGCAAAAATCAAAAAGTAATTAGCATGAAAGAAGTTCGTTTAAGTCCAACAATTGATGAACATGACTTTAACACAAAACTTCGTAATGCTGTCAAGTTTTTAGAGAAAGGCGACAAGGTTAAAGCGTCAATTCGCTTTAAAGGACGTGCCATTACTCATAAAGAAATCGGTCAACGTGTTTTAGATCGCTTCTCAGAAGCTTGTGCTGAAGTTAGTACAATTGAATCTAAGCCTAAAATGGAAGGACGTAGTATGTTCTTAGTTTTAGCACCGAAAAACGATAAGTAATAGATAGAGGAGGAAATACCTATGCCTAAACAAAAAACTCATCGCGGCGCTGCAAAGCGTTTCAAAAAGACTGGATCTGGTAAACTGAAGCGTTCTCACGCTTACACAAGCCATTTATTCGCTAACAAATCTACAAAAGCTAAACGTAAACTACGTAAAGCTGGTGTAGTTAGCGCTGGTGACTTCAAACGCATTCGTCAAATGCTTGACAACTTAAAATAAGTTCGGCTGATATATAGAACAAACTAGGAGGTAATATTATGCCAAGAGTAAAAGGTGGTACAGTTACTCGTCAACGTCGTAAAAAAGTTATAAAATTAGCAAAAGGTTACTACGGTTCTAAGAGTACATTATTTAAGGTTGCTAACCAACAGGTTATGAAATCTCTAATGTATGCATTCCGTGACCGTCGTCAAAAGAAACGTGACTTCCGTAAATTATGGATTACACGTATCAACGCAGCAGCTCGTATGAATGGTCTTTCTTACAGCCGCTTAATGCACGGTTTAAAAAATGCTGGCATCGAAGTTAACCGCAAGATGCTTGCTGACTTAGCTGTTCATGACGAAAAAGCTTTCGCTGAATTAGCAACAGTTGCAAAAAACAACATTAACTAATTGTTTAAAACCTTAGAAGATTTTCTTCTAAGGTTTTTTTATTTACATTTATTGTAAAACCCTCCACTTATTATCGTTATTTCTTGCTCAAGTATATTAAGATGTGCTTGTAAGAAGTTTTGTAACTATAACGAGGAGGCTTTTACATGAAAGTAGGAAAGATTAACGGATGTGTCGTTATCGATATGACAAAATCAATATAAAAGCTATAGCGATATAAAAGAATATATATATAAAGTCAGGAGAATCCTCCTGACTTTTTTTATCCCTCTATTTGCGGGCAGTAAAACTCCCACCTCAAAATTCAGCTGGAGCAAAGAAGTTAGGTGGGAGATCAACTGCCCGTAAAAGTCCGATTGGTTCAACTAATAATAAGTGGGGATGAACAAAACCCCCCACTTATTAAAGTTTCACTTTATTTGAACTCATTCGTGAGAAGTGCATCTTTCCTAGCAGAAACGACACTGCTATAATGGAAAGATGATATGGAACTTTCATCAAGTGAACAATATATGAGTGATGATTGAAACGTATTTGCAAATTAAGGACAAGCTATCTTTATAAAGATGTAGGTAGCTGACTTGTTAATAAGAAACGAAAAATAATAATGAACTTTGAGATGAAACAACATTGTTGCGGAAAATGCGATGTTGGAGGAGGACAATAGAATGGACTTACTACAACTATTTAAATTACAAAAAGAATTAGATGACCGTATTGTGAAAGAACATGACTTACAACCGAAAAAATTGTTAAAAGAAAAAATGTTAGCTCTTCTTGTAGAAATTGGAGAACTTGCAAATGAAACACGTTGTTTTAAATATTGGAGCAATAAACCAGCTTCAGAACGTGAAGTAATATTAGAAGAATACGTAGATGGTTTACATTTTATTTTATCAATCGGAATCGATTTAGGAATTGATAAAAACTTCTTATTCTATAAATGTGCGCAAACGAATAAAACACAAGTGGAAATTTTCTTAGACACATATGCGAAAGTAATTCGTTTTACAGATCAACCTTCTATTACGAACTATATTGAACTATTTACAAGCTATCTTCGCCTTGGACAAGCGCTTGAATTTGAACAAGATGAAATTGAAAAAGCATATTTAGATAAAAATGAAGTAAATCATCAGCGTCAAACACAAGGATACTAATTTAATTTTTGAATATTTCAATTTCCTTTTGTATAATAAAGTGACTGAAGAAAAAGGAGGGTGTTGGCAATGATAAAATTAGACGAGACATTGACAATGCTAAAAGAATTAACAGACGCACGCGGTATTGCGGGTAACGAGCGCGAACCACGTGAAGTAATGAAGAAATATATTGAGCCGTTTGCAGATGAACTTTCTACTGACAATTTAGGAAGTTTAGTTGCGAAAAAAGTTGGGGAAGAAAACGGTCCGAAAATTATGGTTGCAGGTCATTTAGATGAAGTCGGCTTTATGATTACGCAAATTGATGACAAAGGCTTCCTTCGTTTCCAAACGGTGGGTGGCTGGTGGTCGCAAGTTATGCTTGCACAGCGCGTAACGATTGTAACGCGTAAAGGAGATGTAACAGGTGTAATTGGTTCAAAACCACCGCACATTTTACCTCCAGAAGCTCGTAAAAAGCCAGTTGAAATTAAAGACATGTTCATCGATATTGGTGCTTCTAGCCAAGAAGAAGCGATGGAGTGGGGCATCCGACCAGGAGATCAAGTTGTACCGTACTTCGAATTCCAAGTGATGAAGAATGAAAAGATGTTACTTGCAAAAGCATGGGATAACCGAATTGGTTGTGCAATTGCAATTGACGTATTAAAACAATTAAAAGATGAAAAGCATCCAAACGTTGTATACGGCGTTGGGACTGTACAAGAAGAAGTTGGTCTTCGTGGTGCGAAAACATCTGCAAACTATATTAAGCCAGATATCGCATTCGCAGTAGATGTAGGTATTGCTGGTGATACACCAGGTGTAACGGCAAAAGAAGCACAAAGTAAAATGGGCGATGGTCCGCAGATCATTCTATATGATGCTTCTGTTATTGGTCATACAGGTTTACGTGATTTCGTTGTTGATGTTGCGGATGAATTACAAATTCCATATCAGTATGATTCTGTAGCGGGCGGGGGAACGGACGCAGGAGCAATTCACATTTCTGTAAATGGTATCCCATCTATGGCAATTACGATTGCGACACGCTACATTCATTCTCATGCAGCGATGTTACATCGTGATGATTATGAAAACGCAGTGAAGTTAATTGTAGAAGTTATTAAACGTCTTGATAAAGAGGCTGTACATAACATTACATTTAATTAATAGAAAAAAGCGAAGGATAACCTCCTTCGCTTTTTCCATTTTTAAAACGGTCTTTCTAATCCTGCTGCAGTATGAGCTCCTAAAATAATTAAGCGAGTTAATTGCATTGCCATGAAATGTGGGGTATAAATCATGCCTCTTTTTAACCATGACATAATCATTCCGATATGAGCGCCTGTAACATAACTAATAAGAATATCACGAGGGACCATAAGGTCTTCATCATCTGGCTGGGAAATAGATAGGCTTAATGTTAAATGTGTTTGAATTGTTTTCATCATTTTATAAGAATAGTTTCCAGCTGCCTTATCGCCGAGCATAACGTTATAGAAATTAGTATTGTCTGCGATATGCTCAAACAAAGCTAAAAAAGTTGGATGCGGTGAATCAAAAGTGAGCTGAAAATCTTCTTTATTTCGATTTTGTGGTTTAATTACTGCAGCTAGTTTTTCTAACATTTCTTCTATGCTTTTTTCTAATAAATCATATTTATCATGGTAATGGCTATAAAATGTAGCACGATTTACAGGAGCACGTTCCGCGATATGTTGCACAGTTACATTTTCGAAGCCCTTTTCGCCTACTAAAGCGACAAAAGCATCCTGTATGAGTTGTCTCGTTCGTTTTACACGTGGATCATTTGTATTTTTAATAGACATTTTTACTTCACCTCGTTTAATTTTTTAACCTTAAACAACACATGTATAGTGTAATGTTGTTTAAACAACATATAGGTTTAAATTGTTGGTTGTAGATTCGGGATAATTATTTATAATTATAAACGATAGTCCTTTAGAAATCAGCACCGCTAGGATGCAGACAAAACATAGTTTGCTTCGTAAAAGGTGTGCTTTTTTTGTTTAAAGGTTAATATAATTAACAATTAAACAATATAAACACTAAGGATATAAATAGTTTAGAAAAAAATTATATGCGATATAAGGAGAGGAATGCAATGAATCAGTTTCGAAGAATGGTAATTATCAACATTATCACATTAATTGTATTAGTTGGCGGCGGTATTGGCGGTTATTACTATTACAATCAAGCGGAAAACTATTTAAAAACAGAAAATGCAAAGATTGACGGGAAAGTAATCCCAATTGCATCACCAGTAGCAGGTAAATTAACAGACTGGAAAGTTGAAGTCGGAAAAAATTACAATGAGAACGATAAATTAGGTGCGGTTACTGTAGCAGGAGCAAATGGTGAGCAAACAGTAGATGTAACAATTCCGCAAAATGCAACAGTTGTACAATCAAATGCAACAACTAATGCGTTCGTTGGGGCAGGTAGCCCAATTGCTTATGCATTTGATATGAGCAATTTATGGGTAACAGCAAATATTGAAGAAACAAATATTGATGATGTTCAAAAAGGCCAAACAGTAGATGTGTATGTAGACGCATACCCAGATACAACGTTAACGGGAAAAGTAGAACAAGTTGGATTAACAACAGCGAATACATTTTCGATGTTACCATCAAGTAACGCAACAGCGAACTATACGAAAGTAAAGCAAGTTGTACCAGTTAAAGTTTCTTTAGATCATAGTAAATCAGTAAATATTGTTCCTGGAATGAATGTGTCAGTTCGTATTCATAAGTAAGGGGGAGATGAGATGTCCTCAATTGCAATTGTAGGATATGCACTATTTTGTATAATCGTCTTCTTCCTTGTAAATCGTCTTTTACGAAAGAAAAAAACGAATGTGGGAGAAGAACAAGTCCCAGCCGTAGGTAAGATAGAAGTAAGTCAAGCAGAAACAGTAGAGAAAGAACTTGAACAAAAACAAGAAACAGAAGCTTCTAACGTAGTGGAATTAGAAACAGGGAAGCAAGAGCAAGTAAAACAGGAAAAAGAAATGCTGAAGAGACAATTGCCGGTAGAGAATGTGAATGTAAAAGCAGTTGTAGCTGTATTAATTCTCGGTATGTTCGTTTCTATTTTAAACCAAACGATCATTAATGTTGCACTGCCTCCATTAATGAATGAATTTAACGTATCAACTTCAACAGCACAATGGTTAATTACAGGCTTCATGCTTGTAAACGGAATTTTAGTACCAATCAGTGCATTTTTAGTTTCACGATTTACGTATCGTAAATTATTCATAGCAGCAATGTTATTCTTCACTGTAGGATCTATCATTTGTGCTACATCAGGAAACTTTACAATGATGATGACAGGCCGTGTTATTCAAGCGGTTGGTGCAGGTATTTTAATGCCAGTTGGTATGAATATCTTCATGACATTATTCCCGCCTAATAAACGCGGAGCAGCTATGGGGTTACTTGGGGTAGCGATGATTTTAGCACCAGCTATCGGACCAACTGTAACAGGTTGGGTAATTGAAAACTATAGCTGGAACTTAATGTTCTATGGGATGTTTGTTATCGGTTTAATTATTACGTTCTTATCTTTTAAATTCTTTACACTAGCTCAGCCAGTGTCTAAAACAAAGTTAGATGTATTCGGTGTTATTAGTTCAAGTATTGGACTAGGTAGCTTACTGTACGGATTTAGTGAAGCTGGAAATAATGGCTGGACTAGTGCAGAAGTTGTTATAACACTTATCATCGGTGTCATTGGTTTAGCTGTATTTATTTGGAGAGAGTTAACAACAGACAATAAAATGCTTGATTTACAAGTGTTTAAATATCCGACGTTTACTTTCACATTAGTAATTAATGCGATTGTAACGATGGCCTTATTCGGAGGTATGTTATTACTTCCAGTATACTTGCAAAACATTCGCGGTTTTACACCGATGGAATCTGGTTTATTATTACTTCCAGGATCATTAATTATGGGGATCATGGGACCAGTTGCAGGTAAACTATTTGATAAGTATGGTATTCGTCCGTTAGCAATTGTCGGATTAGCCATTACAACATATGCGACATATAAATTTACAACGTTATCGATGGATACACCGTATAGCGTTATTATGACGGATTATATTATACGCTCAATTGGTATGTCATTCATTATGATGCCAATTATGACAGCTGGTATGAATGCACTGCCGATGAAATTAATTTCTCACGGTACAGCAACGCAAAATACGTCAAGACAAGTAGCTGGTTCAATTGGAACAGCGATATTAATCACGCTTATGACGCAACAAACTACTGCTCACGTAGCGGATTACGGCAATATGTTAACAACGTCAAACCCGATTTTAGTTGATAAAGTACACGGTATGGGCCAAAGCTTAGCGGCATTAGCCGGATCAGCTCAAGCAGGAGATGCGATGAGTACACAACTATTATTCGGACAAATTTCAAAGCTATCTGCAATTAACGGTATTAACGATGCCTTCTTAATTGCAACTATATTAGCCGGTATTGCTTGGGTGTTATCGTTCTTCTTACCATCAGGCAATAAACCAAATAGAAAAGCAGGGAATTAATTTCCCTGCTTTTTTGTCTTTTAAAGAGTTAGATATAAAAAATGATAACCAGCTACGGAGCACAGCCCTGTTATAAACAAAATTGTTCCCATAGCACGAATGCTGGATATTTGTCTTCCACTTATAATAGCTAATAGTCCAGCTAAAGAGAAGAAACACCAATATAAAGTTCCTGAAATTGGAACCATCCCCTCTAAATCTATTCCAAAACCTATACAAATGATAGGAACAAAGATAAGCGATATGCTAATCAAACCAGCTATAATAGTAAGTGATTTACGATATTTAATGCCAGCAATAATTAAAAAAATGCCAACGATGAATTGGCATAACATCAAAGTAAGAGCCAAAACCATCCAAGTTAATATTCAAAACACTTCTGTATTACCTCCGATAAAATATTATATATAGAATGAATCCCCTACAGACATAAGTACCCAGAAAATAACCCCTAATATGCCAGCGATAAAAATAATGAATCCCATATTACGTATACTTTTAATCTTTGCCTGTAATCCATTTAATCCTGCCAATAATCCAGTTAAAGAAAACAGTATCCAATATAAAGTAGTTGAAATAGGGAGGATCGTATCGCTATTCACCCCCATGCCCCAAAAAACAAAAGGTAGTGTGACAAAAGATAGGCTAAGTAGCCCCATTAAACCCACAAATAATTTAAGATGTTTAATGCTAGTAATAATTAAAAAAATACCGCCGAAAAATCCGCATAAAACAAGAAGTGGCATATAAAAAATCCAAAGTAAGCTCGACATAAATAAGCTCCTTCTATGGTGATGAGTTATATTTTACTACATGAGGTTTATTTTGGATATTATTAATAAATATGTATAAATTGATAGAAATGAGAAGTGATGATACGAATTAATAAAAGAGGTATCGCGATGACACCTCTTTCTAACTCAAGAATGCCAACATATTATTCATAATATGAAATAACATAGCTGGAATAATGGATTTTGTTTTTTTACATAAAATAGCCATTAATAATCCCATGAAGAAAGTAATTACCATTACTCCAAGTGAGTATGTATGAGCGATACCGAAGAAGAAGCTTGTTAAAATGGCTGCAATCCA
Organism: Bacillus sp. SRB_331; assembly: GCF_003264175.1. Classification (NCBI taxonomy): domain Bacteria; kingdom Bacillati; phylum Bacillota; class Bacilli; order Caryophanales; family Bacillaceae; genus Bacillus; species Bacillus sp. SRB_331. Next base: position 245,011 of record NZ_NADV01000011.1, read on the forward strand.
AAATGGAAAGCGCTCTGAGAAGAAGCGAAGTATAAAGCCACGGAAAATAAGTTCTTCAAAAATTGGTGTGAGTATAGCGAAGCCGAGAAGTAATAATATTTGATACTGCTTAAAAACGTCTAAGTTTAGTGCGGAAGATTGCTGCTTCGTTGCGTCTTGGAACACATAATTTAACAAGATGTAATTGAGTATAATGTTTATAGCGAAGAAAAGAAGTAAGTATACGTATGTACGCCATTCTTTAAGTACTTTAAAGTTAAAAGATTTTAGTAGTAATTTTTTTGCGGGTTCGAATTTAAAAATGAAGAATAACAACACGGCTAGTTGTAATACGATACTTGCAGTATTTGCAATAGATTCATACAGGGCAATTTGTTTTTTATCTGTAAGACCGGCTGTATAAATTGTTAAGGGCATTGCGAGGAACACAGTAATAAGTCCGGTTCCGAAAAAAGCGAATAAAACGGAGCTAATAAATTGTCCCCATGACATAGAGTATTTCTGCTCATTAGAAAGTTGTGTAACGGGTTGCATTTGTAAAATCACCTCTTTATATTTGTATATTTAATTATAAAGCATTTTGTTTTCGGGTGTAATATTTAAATATTACATATAAAGGTGTATTTTTCGTGAAAATAATAAAAGAGGTATCACCCTATAGTGATGCCTCTTTCTCATTGATAACTATGTTCTGCCTTGTCATTCAATTTCTTTTGCTCTATTTGTAATTCACGCTCTACCAATCGGTCTAATTGCTGAATTGCTTTCAATGCTTTTTCATAAGAAATCGTTCTATAATGGTGTGCGCCACCTGGTTCTTCATCGGATTCATCCGCCCACTTAATAACATTTTGTAGAGGTGTTCTTTCAAGTGTTTGTTCTAGTAGGAAAGAATCAGTGTGCAGAAGAATTGCAACAGAAATTTCTTTTGCTAGTTTAGGATGTTCTCCTAATCTAATAAGCAATTTATGAGATCTTTCTGCCCCTTTAATCGCATGTATATCATTCTTTTTATACAAGTCATAGTCCCATTCGCCGCCTGTGTACCACGTATGATGTCCGATATCATGAAGGAAGCCAGCCTTTGTCGCAGCATCGACTGAGGCGTGATGCTTTTTGGCTAAGTGAAACGCATGGTAAGCGACAGCAATCGCGTGGACCATTCCAGAACGGTTTACATATTTTTGTGTAATGTGATGTTTAAAAACTTGTTCAAGCGTAATACGTTGCATAAAACATTCACTCCTTTTATCTAATGATGTACATGAAGAAAAATCGATCGGTTTAAATGTATTTTGAATATTGTACTCCATCGGGGTAGCGTTAGTAAAGTAGAAATGTTTAGGAGAAGAAAAATTTTATAGCAATAAAAGGTCACCTTAGTTTTTTTTCTAAGGTGACCTTTTATTGCTTATTTTTTTAATCCTTGCTCCAGTGTTCCTAACATTTCGTGCTTTTCATTTTCATCAGCATTTTTCCAAATGACTTCGAATAAAACGCCAAGACCTGGAAGCATTTTTTCTTCACCGCTTTGAATTGCATCGACAATCGTTTCTTGTAATTGATCTTGTGAATTTCCAGATACATTCGCTAATACCGCGCCGCGTAAATTAAAATTCATTATCTTCACCTCTTCTTCAGAATTGAAACTGACGTTAGTTTTTGTTCTTTTTTATGTAAATATGTATGAAAAATAGGCTATAATGATAAGACAAGAAGAGAGGGAAATACATATTATGAAAAACATTGATTCAGTACAAAACCCGCGTGTGAAGCAGTGGAAAAAGCTGCAGACGAAAAAAGAGCGCGATAACAAAGCTTTATTTTTTGTAGAAGGATTTCATTTAGTAGAGGAAGCGTTAAAGGCAGGAGTTGTAACAGAACTTATCGTTTCAGATCAGACAGATCTTCCGAAAGATTGGACAGTTAATGATGTTGAAATGTATATTGTGCCTGAAGCAATTGTAAAAGTACTTCGCGAAACAGAAACAACGCAAGGTGTATTTGCTGTTTGTGAGAAACATGAGAAAGAAGTAGCTCTTACTGATGGGAAATTTCTTTTATTAGACGGCCTTCAAGACCCAGGTAATTTGGGAACGATTATTCGTACAGCGGATGCAGCGGGTATTCATGCCGTTGTGCTTGGAGAAGGGTGCGTTGATGTTTATAATAGTAAAGTACTACGATCTACACAAGGTTCTATTTTCCACTTACCGGTTGTGAAAGGGAACTTAGAAGAATGGGTAGACAAGTTAAAAGAAAATAACGTCCCTGTATATGGAACAGCTCTTGAAAATGGAGTTCCATTTGGTGAAGTAACCCCGGCTGGAAGTTTTGCATTAATTGTAGGGAATGAAGGAAGCGGCGTACGCCAAGAAATTCTTGCGAAAAGTGATCAAAACTTGTATATTCCGATTTACGGCGGGGCAGAATCATTAAATGTTGCGGTTGCAGCAGGGATTTTAACGTATTATTTACAAAGCCCAGTTGCGAATCGATAAAAAACTTCTTATAATAAGTTGAAGTGCATGTTCATAAAAAAGTGGTGAAATGAGTATCGAACTTTTTTGAACATATAATAAAAGTATATTAATGAAAAACGTTGATAGAGAAGAGTAGCTTACAAAATCGCCATATAGGGAGAGAGTGCCGTAGACTGAAAGCATTCTTATGGTAGATGGAAGTGAATTCACCTCTGGAGTTGGCGCCAGGACCATTTATATGTAAAGGCGTTCCGGTCAGAATTGATCGTTATAACTAATGAGTGGGCAGACTTGTTCTGTCAATTTAGGGTGGTACCGCGAATTTACCTCGTCCCTTTTTGGGAGCGGGGTTTTTTTATTTTTAAAATTAGGAGGGTTCCAAATGGAAGCACGTTTAAAAGAGCTAAAGCAAAAAGCGTTAGAGCTTATTGAAGAAGCGAAAGAGCTAAAGGGCTTAAACGACGTACGCGTAGCGTATTTAGGGAAAAAAGGTCCAATTACAGAAGTATTACGCGGCATGGGAAAATTATCAGCAGAAGAGCGTCCACGTATGGGAGCATTAGTAAATGAAGTACGTGAAGCGATTCAAACGCGTCTAGAAGACAAAATTGGTAACTTAGAAAAAGCAGTAATTGAGGCGAAATTAGCTACTGAAACAATTGATGTTACACTGCCAGGTCGTCCTGTTGAAACAGGTTGTCACCATCCGTTAACAGCAGTTGTTGAACAAATTGAAGATGTATTCATCGGTATGGGTTATGAAGTAGCTGAAGGAACAGAAGTAGAAAAAGACTACTACAACTTCGAAGCATTAAACTTACCGAAAGATCACCCAGCACGTGATATGCAAGATACATTCTACATTACAGAAGAAACGTTACTACGTACACATACATCTTCTGTGCAAGCACGTACGATGGAAAAGAATAAAGAAAAAGGACCGATTAAAATTATTTGTCCTGGTAAAGTGTATCGCCGCGATGACGATGATGCAACGCATTCACACCAATTCATGCAAATTGAAGGTCTTGTAATTGATAAAAATATTCGCATGAGTGACTTAAAAGGTACACTGCAAGTATTCGTGAAAAAGATGTTCGGTGAAGATCGTGAAATCCGTCTTCGTCCAAGTTTCTTCCCATTCACAGAGCCGTCTGTAGAGATGGATATTTCTTGTATGATGTGTCACGGTAAAGGTTGTGGCACTTGTAAAGGGACTGGCTGGATCGAAATTTTAGGAGCAGGTATGGTTCACCCGAACGTACTTGAAATGGCTGGTTATGATTCAAAAGAATATCAAGGTTTCGCATTCGGTATGGGCGCAGAGCGTATCGCAATGTTGAAATACGGCGTAGATGACATTCGTCATTTCTATACAAATGATGTACGTTTCTTACAGCAGTTCAAACGAGCGTAAGGGAAGGAGAGGATAAATATGTTCGTATCATATCGTTGGTTACAAGAGTATGTAGATATTAAAGATGTAACAGCACAAGAACTAGCAGACAAAATCACGAAAAGTGGTATTGAAGTAGAAGGTGTTGAAGTATTAAATAAAGGTGTAAAAGGTGTTGTAGTTGGTCACGTATTAGAATGTGAAAAACACCCAGAAGCTGATAAATTAAGCAAATGCTTAATCGATATCGGTGAAGAAGAACCGGTTCAAATTATTTGTGGAGCTGCTAACATTGCAAAAGGTTTAAAAGTACCAGTTGCAAAAGTTGGCGCTGTACTTCCTGGTAACTTCAAAATTAAAAAAGCAAAACTACGCGGGGAAGCTTCTCACGGTATGGTTTGTGCTCTTCAAGAGCTTGGTATTGATGGGAAATTCGTTGCGAAAGAATATGCAGACGGTATCTTCATCTTCCCAAGTGATGCTGAAGTTGGTGCAGATGCACTTGAAATTTTAAATTTACATGATGAAGTACTTGAGCTTGGTTTAACACCAAACCGTGCAGATTGCTTAAACATGTTAGGTGTTGCATATGAAGTAGCTGCTATTTACGGCCGTGAAGTAAAACTTCCAGCTATCGACTTACAAGAAACAGCAGAAAAAACTTCTGATTACATTTCTGTAAGTGTAGAAGCGAAAGAAGAAAACCCATTATATATTGCAAAAATGGTGAAGAACGTAAAGATTGGTCCATCACCAATGTGGATGCAAACTCGTCTTATGGCAGCTGGCATTCGTCCAATTAGTAATGTAGTTGATATTACAAACTACATTTTAATGGAATACGGTCAACCGTTACATGCATTCGATTACGATAAATTAGGTTCAAAAGAAATCGTTGTTCGTCTTGCAAAAGAAGGCGAAAAGATTCAAACATTAGATGCTCAAGAACGTACGTTACAAAGCCACCACCTTGTTATTACAAACGGTGAAAAGGCGTTAGCTGTTGCTGGTGTAATGGGCGGAGCGGATTCTGAAGTTGATAACGAGACAGTAAACGTTCTAATTGAGTCTGCATACTTTGCAGGTCAAACAGTGCGTCGTACATCAAAAGACTTAGGTCTTCGTAGCGAATCAAGTGCACGTTTTGAAAAAGGAATCGACCCAACACGTACATTTGAAGCAATTCAACATGCAGCTGCTTTAATGGCAAAATACGCTGGTGGGGAAGCGCTTGAAGGTGTAGTAGAAGCTGATAACTTACAAGTACAAGAACGTACAGTATCTGTTACAGCTGAAAAAGTAAACCGTGTATTAGGTACAGATATTTCTGCGAGTGAAATGGGTACAATGTTCACAAACTTAAAATTCCCATTCACAGAAGTAGAAGGAACATTCCATGTAAATGTACCAGCACGTCGTCCTGACATTACAATTTCAGAAGACTTAGTAGAAGAAGTAGGTCGTCTGTATGGTTATGATCACATTCCAGTTACATTACCATCTGGAACAATGACACGTGGTAAATTAACATCAGCACAAACGAAACGTCGTAAAGTACGCCGCTTCCTAGAAGGTGCTGGTTTATATGAAGCAATCACATATTCATTAACAAGCGCTGACAAAGCGAAACAATATATGGTTGAGCCGAACGAAAAAGCTCCTGTAAATCTTGCGCTTCCAATGAGCGAAGAGCGTAGCCAACTTCGTTTAAGCTTAGTGCCACAATTGTTAGAAGCAGTTTCATACAATGTTGCACGTAAAAACGACAGCGTTGCATTATATGAAGTAGGTTCTATCTTCTTACCAACAGAAGCAGGAGAACTTCCGAAAGAAGAACAACATCTTGCAGGTGTTATGACAGGTCTTGCTCTTCACCATGCATGGCAAGGTGAGAAGAAAGTTGTAGACTTCTTCGTTGTTAAAGGTGTATTAGAAGGATTATTCGACGTACTTGGCGTGGCAAATCAAATCACTTATGCACCAGCAAAACGTGAAGGTATGCACCCAGGCCGTACAGCTGACATCGTATTAGATGGTGAAGCAATCGGATTCATCGGTCAATTGCACCCGGAAACAGAAAAACAATTAGATGTGAAAAATACATTCGTATTCGAATTATCTCTTGCAAAAGTATTCGGTGCAGACGCTGAGGGAACTTACTACTCAGCAATTCCACGTTTCCCATCTATGACACGTGATATGGCTGTTGTAGTAACAACAGAAACAAAAGCTGGTGAAATGAAGCAAGTCATTGCTGAAGCTGGCGGAGAACTTCTGAAAGACGTAGCACTATTCGACTTATACGAAGGTGAAAAAATGGAAGAAGGCAAGAAATCACTTGCATTCTCTATGAACTACTTCGATGCAGAACGTACATTAACAGACGAAGAAGTAACAGAAGCGCATAACCGTGTATTAACAGCGGTAGAAGAGAAATTTGGTGCGGAGTTACGTAAGTAATAAAAAATTGCCGGATTAAGTCCGGCAATTTTTTTTATGGCACGATTGTCGGAAAATGTCGGTAAGTCGATATATTATAAAAATCGCCGATATATTTGGAGTTATGATCGATATATTATAAAAATCGCTGATATATTTGGAGTTACGGTCGATATATTGCGAAAATCGCTGATATATTTTCTGGCATCTTGCATCTTTCTCTCGAATGTAGTACATTAATTTTAGTTTAACAAAACGAAAGACGATGATAAGGAAAAGTAGTATATACTATAATCCAAAGCGAGTCAGGGACGGTGAGAGCCTGATGAGGCGGTATATGTGAAGAACACCTTGGAGTTGCTAACCGAAATTGAAACTTGTATTCAAGAGTAGACTTAGACGGGAATCCGGCCTGTTACAAACCGGGAAGTATGTATTACATACGAGTTAAAGTTGGTCTTTATGACAAATTGGGTGGTACCGCGAAGTTTAACCTTTCGTCCCTTTATGGATGAAAGGTTTTTTTGTATTTAAATATATGAGTAAAGGAGAATTTTACTATGGAAAACACATTAGTAAAAAGTCTGTATAGAGATACAGATAAATACGCAGATCAAACAGTACAAGTATCAGGTTGGATTCGTAACTTACGTGATTCAAAAGCATTTGGTTTCATCGAATTAAACGACGGTAGCTTCTTCAAAGGTGTTCAAATCGTTTTCGATACAGAATTAGAGAACTTCAAAGAAATTGCAAAGCTTCCACTAAGCTCTTCAGTTAAAGTAGAAGGTAAAGTAATTGCAACGCCTGGAGCGAAGCAACCATTTGAAATTAAAGCAGAAAAAATTGATATCGAGGGCTTATCAGATTCTGATTACCCACTTCAAAAGAAGCGTCATACGTTTGAATATTTACGTACAATCGCTCACTTACGTCCAAGAACAAATGCATTCTCTGCAACGTTCCGTGTGCGTTCTATCGCAGCATTTGCGATTCACCAGTTCTTCCAAGAGCGTGGATTCGTACATGTTCACACACCAATCATCACTGGTAGTGATACAGAAGGTGCAGGCGAAATGTTCCGCGTAACAACGCAAGATTTAAACAACGTACCTAAAGGTGAAGACGGACAAGTTGACGAATCAAAAGACTTCTTCGGTAAAGAAACAAACTTAACAGTAAGTGGACAGCTTAATGCTGAAGCTTATGCGTTAGCATTCCGTGATGTGTACACATTCGGTCCTACATTCCGTGCAGAAAACTCAAACACAACTCGCCACGCAGCTGAGTTCTGGATGGTTGAGCCTGAGATTGCATTCGCTGAGTTAGGCGATGTAATGGATCTTACAGAAGATATGCTGAAGTATGCAATGAAATACGTACTAGAGCATGCACCAGAAGAAATGGACTTCTTCAACAGCTTCGTTGATAAAACAGTTCTAGAGCGCATGAACAACGTAATCAACTCTGACTTCGGTCGCATCACTTATACAGAAGCAATTAAAGTACTTCAAGAATCAGGTGCTGAATTTAAATACCCAGTAGAATGGGGTATTGACTTACAAACAGAGCACGAAAGATACTTATCAGAAGAAATCTTCAAACGCCCTGTATTCGTAACTGACTATCCGAAAGACATTAAAGCATTCTACATGCGTATGAACGAAGATGGTAAAACAGTAGCTGCTACTGACCTTCTAGTTCCTGGCATCGGCGAATTAATCGGCGGAAGCCAACGTGAAGAAAGAATGGACGTTTTAGTAGACAGAATTAAAGAATTAGGTATGAACGAAGAGGACTACTGGTGGTACTTAGAACTTAGAAAATACGGCGGTACAAAACACGCTGGATTCGGTCTAGGTTTCGAACGCTTCCTAATGTACATCACTGGCATGGCTAACATCCGTGACGTAATTCCATTCCCAAGAACTCCAGGTTCTTCAGAGTTTTAAGATATAAAAAAGCGAGAGGATTTCCTCTCGCTTTTTTTATTGGAAAGGGTGTAACTACAAGCCGAATTTTATAAAGTATTTCACGATTGGAAAAGATGTTGTTCATAGTTCCCTTCCCACTTCATATATAAGTAAAACGAATGCGACATTTATAGGGAAGGGGTTTTTGTACAATGGGAGAAATTCCAAGTCATACAAAGTGGACATTGCGTGACAAGTATATAGTGATCACTGGTGCAACAAGTGGTATTGGATTAGCGGCAGCTAAGGTATTTGCAGAACGCGGTGCCAAACTAGGAATCATTGCACGTAACGAAGCAAAAGCGAATGATGTTATGACTCAAATTAAAAATGTAACGAATGGGAATGCAGTGGTAGATATATTTTTAGCTGATATGGCTTCCCAACAATCTATACGCCGGGTAGCTACTGATATTTTAGAAAGGTGTCCGAGAATAGATATATTAGTGAATAATGCTGGTGCTTTATTTCAAACAAGGCAGCTTACGAAGGACGGTTTGGAGATGACCTGGGCGGTAAACCATTTAGGTCCATTCTTACTCACTAATTTGTTGTTGGAGCGTTTAAAAGAAAGTGCTCCTGCTCGTGTCATTACCACTGCATCTCACGGTCACAAAATGGCTAAAAAGGGAATTGACTTCGGTGATCTAGATGCAGAACAACTTTATCGCGGTGTTAAGAAGTTCATGGGCGGTCCCACAATGCGTTATGCGCAAACAAAACTGGCTAACATTTTATTCACCTCTGAATTGGCACAGCGGTTGGAGGGAACGAGTGTTAGTGCCTATAGCTTTGATCCAGGGCTAGTGGATACGAATTTTAACCAGGACAATGGTCTGGTTGCTCGCTTAACTATGGCAGCAATGAAACCTTTCTCTCGTACACCCGAGGAAGGTGCTGAAACTCTAATATGGCTAGCAGAATCAACTGAATTTACTGATCATAGTGGTTATTACTATGCCGATAAGCAAATAGGGAAAATGTCTGAAGCTGCCTTGGATAAGGATGCCGCAAAACGTCTATGGGACATTAGTGAAAAACAGACAGGAGGATAAAAGAGTAGCCAGTATATGTTCAGATGGTTATGCTGAATAGTTTTTTACTCTTAAGTGAAAAGTAATCTTGGGGGTGATTGTAATGAGTAAGAAAGTGAAAACAGACCATTCTAGATCAAGCTTAGGTTCTCCGGAAGTGGAAGGACAAGGAACGACTACGCATGAAACGGGTTCTTATAAAGTACCTTCATCAAATAAGAAGCAGAAACGAAGTTAAACATAAAAAGGGAGTCATGGAGACTCTCTTTTTTTAGGTGAATAGTGAATAGATATCGTCCTAAATTTAAATATATATCGATATAACGAAGAAGTGCGACAAAAATAGGAACGTGTGAGATTCTATTTATCCATTTTTCATTCATAAAAGGCGAAAAGAATTCAATTCTTTTCGCCTTGTTTAGTTCATCCATATCCTGTCGATACTAAAAAGTAGTTATTTTTTCAATAAGCGAAACGCCTTCTCTGTATTAGCAAAATGCACTTTCACAAACTCAGGTAGTCTTTCTTTACCGACTTTTTGAATTAATTTAGCAGCGGCAATATCAACTTGTTTACCAGCACCTTTCGGAAGTTGCATACCAGCTTTTTTGCTTAGTTCGTCAAATTGTTTTACGAATGAGTAACGAGCTAAAATGGAAGCGGCGGCTACTGCTAAATGGACACTTTCACCTTTTGTAGCGAAGTAAACATTTTCACGCTGTACCTGTTTTTGTTTCGCTAAATATTTATAGTATGTATCAGGCTGTGTAAATTGGTCGATTAAGATGCCTTCTGGTTTTGTAGGCGCGATTTTTGCCAATAAGTTTGTGATGGCTTTGTTATGCAGTAAAGCTTTTAGTTTACCTTGGTTGTTTCCTTTATCAAATAGCTCGTTATATTTTTCATTATGAAGAACGAGGGAGCTGTAAGGAACAACGTGAAGGAGTTGTTTTGCAATCTCAGCAATTTGAGCATCATTTAAGTTTTTGGAGTCTTTTACACCGAGTTCTTTTAAAAGTGGAATTTGCTTCGCATCCACATATACAGCAACAACTGTCATCGGTCCAAAGAAATCTCCAGTACCTACTTCATCGGACCCTAAAATCGACATTGTACCAATAGAAGAAGGTGGTGCATATTGATGCGAATTGGCCGATTTTTTTACAGCGGATTTTGGTGTTTGAGAGACAGTTTGCCAACGAGCAGCCTCTGCTTCGGCACGGCCCCCTTGGAACATTACTTTGCCTGATTTATATGCTGTAATCGTGCAAGATGGTACCTTTGCCATGAAGACACCGCCTTGCGGAATTTTCGGGCTAAGCGCTTGTTTGTATTGTTGTTTCATGTCTTCAATTGCACTAGAACTTGTCTGTATTACGATAGAATTTGACAAAATGGTCGCTCCTTTTTTAATATTGTTATTTTTATCATATCGGATTGTTCTTTCTGTTTCCATATTATGATGGTTCATGGTATGATAAACTTTAGGATTCTGTACGTGATTGGAGGCCGGTGAGTTGTCACAACAAAAGGGAAATAAAAGTCGAATTAATGTAGAAATATATGGTCAACAATATTCAGTTGTTGGCGATGAAAGTACAAGTCATATCCGCATGGTAGCAGCGATTGTGGATGATAAAATGCGCGAACTCAATGCCAAGAATCCTTCGCTTGATACGAGTAGACTAGCGGTATTGACGGCGGTAAACGTCATACACGATTACATAAAATTAAAAGAAGAACATGAGAAATTGAAAGAAAGTATGACACAAAAAGGAATTGAATAACATGATTGATATTATTATCATTTTATTGCTTGTTATGGGATTTTTCCTCGGTTTACGCAGAGGATTTATTTTGCAACTTGTAAAGTTAACAAGCTTTATTATCGCATACCTCGTTGCATACTGGTACTGTAAAGATTTAGCGCCAGCACTTGCAAAAATTATTCCGTATCCATTTGATAAGAATGTGTCTGTTCCAGAATGGATAGATGCGAATAATATTGAGGGTGTCTTCTATCAAGCAATTGCGTTTATTGTATTATTTATTATTACAAAAATCGCACTTTCACTACTTGGTAATTTACTGAATATGTTTGCAGAAATCCCAGTTTTAAAGCAAGTCAATGCGGTTGCTGGGGCACTTCTTGGCTTTTTAGAAGTGTATATCATTCTGTTTGTCTTAATTATTGTTGGAACAATTCTTCCAATTGAACAAATACAAACACCATTACAAAAATCATCAATTAGCAAAATAATTGTAGACGATACACCGATTCTTTCTGAAAAGGTGAAGGAACTATGGCAGACAGGTAGCAGAGTGTAACTTCTCTTTTTTCGGAAAGAGAAGTTTTTTTCTATGAAAGAAAGGCGGGGCAATGATGAAAGTGAATAAAAAACAAGTTATCAAATTACTAGAGACAATCGGCCTATTTATGGAACTAAAGGGCGCGAATCCATTTAAAATATCTGCATTCCGTAAAGCGGCGGCAGCACTAGAAAGTGATGACCGTAGTCTTTCTGAAATTGAAGATTTCACAAAGATTCCAGGTATCGGAAAAGGAACGGCAGCAGTTATTCAAGAATATATAGAATCGGGAACATCTGAAGTACTACAAGAACTTGAAAAAGAAGTACCAAGCAGTTTATTACCCCTATTAAAACTACCAGGCCTTGGTGGTAAGAAGGTGGCCAAGTTATACAAAGAACTTGGTGTTGTTGATATGGAAACGTTAAAAGCTGTTTGTGAAGAAAATAAAGTACAAGCTTTAGCTGGATTCGGTAAGAAAACAGAAGAGAAAATATTAGAAGCAATTGATCAAGTAGGCTCTCGTCCAGAGCGTTTACCAATTGCGATGGTATTGCCTATTGCCGGGGAAATAGAGGAGAAATTGTCGAATGTTGCTGAAATAATTCGTTTCTCACGCGCTGGTAGTTTACGCCGTGTTCGGGAGACAGTGAAGGACTTAGATTTCATCATTGCAACGACAGAGCCAGCAGTAGTGCGTGAACATTTACTACAATTTGATAATATGATTGAAGTGATTGCAAGTGGAGATACGAAAGTATCTGTTCGTCTTCAATATGAATATGATATTTCAATTGACTTCCGCTTAGTAAAACCAGAAGAATTTATTACAACTCTTCACCATTTCACCGGATCAAAAGACCATAACGTAAAAATGCGCCAAATTGCGAAAGATAGAGGCGAGAAAATTAGTGAATACGGTGTGGAAATCTTAGAGACAGGTGAAGTGAAAACATTCGAAACAGAAGAAGCATTCTTCGCCCACTTTGGCCTTCCATTCATCCCACCAGAAGTGCGTGAAGATGGAAAAGAAATTGAATTAATTAAAGAGTATCCGAACTTAATTCAGTTCTCTGATATACAGGGTGATTTACATATGCATACAACGTGGAGTGACGGTGCTTTTTCAATTGAAGAAATGGTACAAGCGTGCCGCGCTCGTGGATATAAATTTATGGCAATTACTGATCACTCGCAATACTTGAAAGTAGCAAACGGTTTAACGAAAGAGCGTCTTCGTGAACAAGCGAAAGAAATTGAACGTATGAATGAAAATTATCCAGACATTACAATTTTGCGCGGGATTGAAATGGACATTTTACCAGATGCGACACTTGATTTTGACGATGAAGTATTAGCAGAACTAGATTATGTCATTGGAGCCATTCATTCTAGCTTCTCACAAGACCGTGAAACGATTATGAAGCGTCTTCGCACTGCACTTGAGAATAAGCATGTCACAATGATTGCCCATCCGACAGGACGTCTTCTTGGGCGCCGTGAGGGTTACGATGTAGATACAGATTTATTAATCCAGCTCGCAAAAGAAACAAATACAGTTTTAGAATTAAATGCAAATCCAAACCGTCTAGATTTAAGCGCGAAATTATTAAAACAAGCACAAGATGCTGGTGTAAAAGTAGCGATTAATACGGATGCCCATACACTTGAAATGTTAGAAGATATGGAAACAGGTGTAGCAGCAGCTCGTAAAGGTTGGATTCAAAAAGATAACGTGATTAACACATGGAATATTGAACGTTTATTAGACTATATTAAACGTAATAAGTAATACAGGGGGGACCTGCAACATGTTAGAACGAACGTTGCGTGTATTAGAATACAATAAAGTAAAAGAACAATTACTTGAACATACAGCATCTTCACTTGGTCGTGATAAAGTGAAGAATTTAGTGCCAAGCACAGATTTTGAAGAAATTGTGGAATTGCAAGAAACAACGGATGAGGCAGCGAAAGTCATCCGTTTAAAAGGACATGTACCACTTGGAGGGATTTCTGATATTCGTTCAAATATTAAGCGTGCGAAAATTGGAAGTATGTTAAGTCCTCATGAATTAATTGAAATCGCAAGTACGATGTACGGTAGTCGCCAAATGAAACGTTTCATTGACGATATGATTGACAACGGTGTTGAGCTTCCAATTTTAGAAATACATGTCGCGCAAATTGTGTCTTTATATGATTTAGAAAAGAAGATTACAAATTGTATTGGTGACGGCGGTGAAGTAGTCGATAGCGCAAGTGACAAATTGCGTGGTATTCGTAATCAAATTCGTACTGCGGAAAGCCGTATTCGTGAGAAATTAGAAAACATGACGCGTTCTTCAAACGCGCAAAAAATGTTATCAGATGCAATTGTAACGATTCGTAACGAACGCTACGTAATCCCGGTAAAACAAGAATACCGCGGCGTATATGGAGGTATTGTTCACGATCAATCTGCTTCTGGACAAACATTATTTATCGAACCGCAAGTAATCGTGGAATTAAATAACGCACTTCAAGAAGCACGTGTGAAAGAAAAACAAGAAGTAGAACGCATTTTAATGATGTTAACGGAAGAAGTAGCAGTGGAAGCTGATATTGTTTTATCAAACGTAGAAGTAGTTGCAAATCTTGATTTTATTTTTGCGAAAGCTCTTTATGCGAAGCGAATTAAAGCGACGAAGCCAATCGTAAATAATGAACGCTACATGGATTTAAAACAAGCACGCCATCCGCTTATTGATCCGGAAATTATCGTGCCAAATAACATTATGCTTGGTAAAGACTTTACAACAATCGTTATTACAGGACCGAATACAGGTGGTAAAACAGTTACACTGAAAACAGTCGGTATTTGTGTCTTAATGGCGCAATCTGGTCTTCATATTCCAGTAATGGATGAATCAGAGATATGTGTATTTAAAAACATCTTTGCTGATATCGGTGATGAGCAATCGATTGAACAAAATTTAAGTACATTCTCTTCTCATATGGTAAACATTGTAGATATTTTAGAAAAAGCTGATTTTGAAAGTTTAGTCCTATTTGATGAATTAGGTGCTGGGACAGATCCGCAAGAAGGGGCTGCACTAGCGATTTCTATTTTAGATGAAGTATGTAACCGTGGTGCTCGCGTTGTTGCAACGACGCATTACCCAGAATTAAAAGCATATGGATACAATCGTGAGCAAGTTATTAATGCGAGCGTTGAGTTCGATGTGAATACATTAAGCCCAACGTACAAATTATTAATCGGTGTACCAGGACGTAGTAACGCCTTTGAAATTTCGAAGCGTCTTGGTTTGTCTGATCGCGTTATTGATCGCGCTCGTAACCATATTAGTACAGATACGAACAAAATCGAAAATATGATTGCAAAGCTAGAAGAAAGCCAAAAAAATGCAGAGCGCGAACGAAAAGAAGCGGAAGAGCATCGTAAGCAATCTGAAAAACTTCATCGTGAATTACAACGTCAAATTATTGAATTTAACGATGAGCGCGATGAAAAATTATTAAAAGCGCAAAAAGAAGGGGAAGAAAAAGTCGAAGCTGCAAAGCAAGAAGCAGAAGGCATTATTCAAGAACTTCGTCAATTGCGTAAAGCACAGCTTATAAACGTGAAAGACCATGAGCTTATTGAAGCGAAGAGCCGTCTAGAAGGTGCGGCGCCAGAGCTTGTGAAGAAACAAAAAGTAAACGTGAAAAACACAGCGCCAAAACAACAATTACGCGCAGGTGATGAAGTAAAAGTGTTAACGTTCGGTCAAAAAGGTCAATTGCTTGAAAAAGTAAGTGATACAGAGTGGAGCGTACAAATTGGTATTCTGAAGATGAAAGTGAAAGAATCCAATATGGAATACATTAATACACCGAAGCAAACTGAGAAAAAAGCAGTCGCAAGTGTGAAGGGTAGAGATTATCACGTGTCGTTAGAGCTAGACCTTCGCGGCGAACGTTATGAAGATGCAATGATGCGCGTTGAAAAATATTTAGATGATGCACAGCTTGCAAGCTATCCTCGTGTATCAATTATTCACGGTAAAGGAACAGGAGCGCTTCGCCAAGGTGTACAAGATTACTTGAAGAAACATCGCGGTGTGAAAACCTACCGCTACGGTGACATGGGCGAGGGAGGCCTAGGCGTAACAGTTGTCGAATTAAAATAGCAAACAACCAAACAAAAGGGGAAACCATTATATGTTTATGGACAAACTTGCAAAAGTATTGTTAGCTTGTTGCGGAATATTTTTGGTAATTGGGGTTATTTATTTAGTTGTTTTTGCGAAGTAAAGGAGCGTCAATCTTGGCATAATGATATTGCCATGGATTGACGCTTTTAATCTATAAGAAAAGGAAAAAAACATGAAAATCAACCAATACATAAGCGAAGCAAAATCCTGCTCAAGACGTGAAACAGACCGTCTCATTAAAGCAGGACGTGCCTGTATTAACGGTGAAGTATGTACGCACGGTGCACTCGTTAATGAAGGTGATATTGTAACGATTGATGGGCAAGTTATTGCAAAAGAAGAGAAAGAAAAGGTGTATATTGCCTTCCATAAACCAGTCGGAATTACTTGTACAGCAGCCGAACATATTGAAGGAAACATTATTGATTATATCGATTATCCAGAACGAATCTTTCCTGTTGGACGATTAGATAAAGCATCGGAAGGACTCATCTTATTAACGAATGACGGTGCGATTGCGAATCAAATTTTGCACGGTGATTATGAGCATGAGAAAGAATATGTTGTCACTGTTGATAAGCCGTTTACAGATTGGTTTATTGATGAGATGTCTGGTGGAGTGAAAATTAAAGATGGAATGACGAAGCCGTGTAAAGTAACGAGAGTCGATCAATCTACATTTCGCATCGTTTTAACGCAAGGAATGAACAGGCAAATTCGTAGAACGAGTCGTGCTTTCGGATTTACTGTAACAAAGCTAAAGCGAGTGCGCATTATGAATATAGAGCTAAATGAGCTTGAAGCTGGAAAATGGCGAGACATTACAGCTAAGGAATTAGAAATATTAATAGGGCAGTTATAGGGAGGAAAGTTTTCTCCCTATATTTTTTTGTCAGAAAAAATAAAACTATTGATTTTTTAAAAAATAGCCCATATAATAAAAAACAACAAGTTTCGACAAGATATTTTATAAAAGTAATGATGAGGACATGAGTTGTTTTTGACGATTCTCAGAGAGGGAAGCCTTAGGCTGTGAGCTTCCTAATACGGAAAGACAAACTTACCACCTCTAAACTTCAAGAGTGAACTGCAGATGCATTGTAATTCTTGGCGGATAAAACCGTTATCAATTTACACGAGCTATAAAATGAGCTTATTTCGTTATAAATTCATTTTATTAGAATAAGGGTGGAACCACGATTTCAACACTCGTCCCTTTGTTAGGGACGGGTGTTTTTTGCGTTCTTTTACGGGGAAGTATGCTTGAAAGAGGATATGTGACGGATTTTAATTCAGAATATTTTGTCAATAAAATAATTAGGAGGTAGTAGAAATGAAATCATCTTTAAAGTTTTCTGAGATGTTTGCAATAAGCTTAATGTTATTTGCACTGTTTTTCGGTGCCGGTAATATGATTTTTCCACCAGCGTTAGGGCAAGGTGCTGGAACAGATGTATGGATCGCGTTATTTGGCTTTATCGTAACAGGTGTAGGACTGCCTTTATTAGGAGTTATTGTTATAGCTCTAAAGGGAGATATTAATGAATTAGCAGGACGTGTACATCCTGTATTCGCGCTAATTTTCATTACTGCAATTTATTTATGTTTAGGCGTATTTGTTAGTGTACCACGTACAGGGACTGTTGCTTATGAAATGAGTGTTGCACCGTTTTTATCAAGTGAGATAGCTGGTCAATCCTATCCACTTGTTATCTTTACATTTATTTTCTTTGCAGTAACTTTCTATTTAGCATTAAACCCATCGAAATTAGTGGGGCGCATTGGTAAAGTGTTAACTCCAATTTTATTAGCTGTTATTGCAATTATTGTAGCGAAAGCAATTATGACTCCAATGGGAGAGTTTGGTGCCCCTACAGAAGCGTATAGTGCCCCGCTCTTTAAAGGTTTTATTGATGGATATTTAACTTTAGATGGATTAGCAGCACTTGTTTTCGGAAATGTTGTGATCAATGCTTTAAAAGCAAAAGGCATTACAAATAAGAACAGTATTGCGAAAGTAACAATCTTTGCAGGATTTATTGCAGCACTTGGCTTACTTCTTGTTTATTTAGCACTTGCTTACCTTGGAGCTTCAAGTGTTTCACTTGGAATGGGAGCAAACGGTGGAATTATTTTAACAAACGTCGTGAATCATTTATTTGGTAGCTACGGAACATTATTACTAGGTATCGCAATTACAGCAGCATGCTTAACAACTTCTGTCGGTATTGTAGCAGCTTGTGGAGAATATTTTTCTTCGTTATTACCAAAGCTTTCTTATCAAAAAGTCATTTTCATTTTCTCTGTATTAGCATTTATGGTAGCAAATCTTGGTTTAACTCAGTTAAACGCATTAGCATTGCCGATTTTAATTGCAATTTACCCAATTGGTATTGTACTGATCGTATTATCGCTTGTTGAAAACTATATTCGTCTTCCATTAGCTATGTATGTAGGCGGTATTGTAGGCGCATTTGCAATTAGCTTCTTTGATGGATTGCATAATGCAAATCTTCAAGTAGCGGCCCTTGCTCCTATTTTAGATAAAATTCCATTATATAGTGTAGGGATTGGTTGGCTAGTTCCCGGTATCATTGGAATTGCAATTGGATATGTAGTTTCTTTATTTCAAAAGCAAGAAATTGCTGTAGAAAAATAAGGGAAAGAGGCTTTCTTTAAAAGAAAGCCTCTTTTTTTGTAGAAAAATTATATATAGAAGAATTCAGATATTAAAAATTTTATACGTAATATAGTTGACAAAAAAATTACCAGTAGGCTAAGATTGACTTAGTTGTGGAAATATTGGAAGGGAAGAGGTTTTCTATGACTATATCATTTTTGTAAGAAGAGGTGATAGAACGATAGAATTAGGCGGTTTATTTTTTTTTGAAATTCGTTGAGAATGATAATCAATAAAATGATGAAAGAGTTTTATGTTTATTCTTATAGGAAAAATTGGTGGGATTATTTTTTTGTCTATCAATGAGAATGATAATCAATATATTTCTAACTACATAGTGTTACTCGTTATAAAATAGAGATAGAGAGATTATTTTTTTTCTTATATATTGAGAATAATTATCATTTTCAAAAAAGAAAAACAAGGAGGCAGTAAGGTAAATGAGAAAGTTTTCGGTATTACCCGCTTTTATTATGACATTCGTATGTATGCTAGCTTTTCTCGTAGTGCCATTCGGACAAGTTTCGGCAAATGTAGCTGACGGTACTTACGATATTAACTATGTCATACAAAAAGCAGAAAATGATTCAGCTTCAATGGCAAATGATTATTTTGAAAAACCAGCTAAGTTAATTGTAAAAAATGGTGAGATGAGAGTACAAATTCCTATGAATCATAGTGCTTGGATTACAGAATTTAAAGCACCAGAGAACGGGAACTTTGTTGATGCAAAAGTTGTTAGTAAAGATGAATCTGCAGATAAAAGAACTGTAGAGTTTAAAATAGACGACTTATCTAAACCAGCAGCTGTAAAAATTCATGTTGTTGTACCGAACGTAAATTATGACCATAACTACACAATTCGCTTTGCGTTTGATGCAAATGTAAAAGCAGTAGGTGGAGAGAATAAGGCAACTGCTGCAACAAAAAATGAAGATCAAACTCAAAAAAATACACAAGTAAAAGAAGAAGTGAAGAAAGAAGAGAGCAAAGAAACAAACAAAGATGTAAATAAAGGAACAAATGAAAGTGGGAAAGCTGAAAAAACAGATAACCCAAAAACAAGTGATGAAGCACGTATCGGATTATTTGCAGCATTACTTCTTATTTCAGGTGTTTTCTTAATTCGTAAAGTACGTCAAAACTAAATAAAGGAGCGGTATTCTATTGAATAAATATCTTAAAATTGTTATTGCGATGTTTTTAATGGTATTTACATTCGCATCAATATTACAACCCCTTGCAGTTCAAGCTGCTAGTCAACTAGCTGACGGTGAATATTCAATCGGTTTCAAAGTTCTTAAAGACACATCAGATGAAGAATCTATGATGAATCAATACTCTGTAAGTCCAGGAACTTTAAAAGTGAAGAATGGGAAAAAGAAAGTATCCTTTACGTTAGAACATAGTTCATGGATTACAAAGTTTGAAACGGAAAAAAGTGGTCAGTTTGTTGCGACAAATGTAATTAGTGAAGATCAAGAAAAAGATACAAGAGTCGTAGAATTTGATGTGGACGATGTAGAGAAGGTATTAAATGCGAAAGTAAAAGTAGACATTGATTTTTTAAATTATCATCATGACTATGATGTGCGTATTGCATTTGATCAAAATAGTATTACACCGATTCATGTAGAACAACCAAATGAAAAAGAGGACCCAGCTAATAAGCCAGATCCAAATGGAAATCCGGATCCGAGTCAGAAGCCCGACCAAAAGCCTGACCCAGATCAACAACCAAATTCTAACACAATTAAAGATGGAGAGTACAGCATTCCATTTAAAGTGTTAAAAGATCAAACAGATGAAGAATCTAAGATGAATACTTACATGGTAAATCCAGGGGTATTAAAAGTAGAAAACGGTAAGAAAAAAGCAATTGTAACGTTAAAAAATAGCTCATTAATTAAAAATTTCCAAACGGAAAAAGATGGCGCATTTGCTGATGCAAAAGTAGTGAGTGAAGATAAAGAAAAAGATACAAGAGTAGTAGAATTTGAAGTAGACGATTTATCTAAAAAACTAAATACAAAAGTATTTATTGAAGTGGCATCACAAGGTTACAAGCAAACACATAATGTACAACTTTTATTTGAACAAGATAAACTTGAACAAATTAAAAATGAAGAGAAACAACCGGAATTAGAAAAACCAGATACTGAAACAATTAAAGATGGTGAGTACAGCGTTCCGTTTAAAGTGTTAAAAGATCAAACAGATGAAGAATCTAAGATGAATACTTACATGGTAAATCCAGGGGTATTAAAAGTAGAAAATGGTAAGAAAAAAGCAATTGTAACACTAAAAAGTAGCTCATTAATTAAAAATTTCCAAACGGAAAAAGATGGTACGTTTGTTGATGCAAAAGTAGTGAGTGAAGATAAAGAAAAAGATACAAGAGTAGTAGAGTTTGAAGTAAACGATTTATCTAAAAAACTAAATACAAAAGTATTTATCGAAATGGCATCAAGAAACTATAAGCAAACACATGATGTGCAACTTTTATTTGAACAAGATAAGCTTGAACAAATTAAAAATGAAGAGAAACCAGAAGTAGAGAAACCGGAAGTAGAAAAACCAGATGCTGAAACAATTAAAGATGGTGAATACAGTATCAATTTCAAAGCTTTAAAAGATCAAACAGAAGAAATTTCAATGATGAACACGTATACAAAGAGTCCAGGCGTGTTAAAAGTGAAAGATGGTAAAAAATATGTATCATTCACATTAACGAATAGCGCTTGGATTACAAAGTTTGAATTTGAGAAAAATGGTTCGTTTGTTGATGCGAGTGTATTGAGTGAAGATACGAAAGCTGATACGCGTGTAGTGGAAGTGGAAGTAGCAGATTTATCGAAAAAATTGAACGCAAAAGTAAAAGTCGATATCGATTCAATGAATTATCATCATTTCTATGATATTCAATTTGCATTTGATAAAGATAGCATTAAACCGTTAGATAACCAAGGCGGAAACGACAACCAAGGTGGAAACGACAACC
>NZ_NADV01000011.1:266577-282797 GCF_003264175.1 Bacillus sp. SRB_331
AAATGATAACCAAGGTGGAAACAACAACCAAGGTGGAAACGACAACCAAGGCAATAATACAACAATTGATCTAAACGCTCTTAAAGACGGTGAATACAGCATTGGCTTTAAAGTATTAAAAGATCAAACAGATGAAATATCAATGATGAATACATACACAAAAAGCCCAGGTGTATTGAAAGTAAAAGATGGTAAGAAATATGTATCGTTTACATTAACAAATAGTACATGGATTACAAAGTTTGATTTTGAGAAGAATGGCTCGTTCGTTAATGCAAAAGTATTAAGTGAAAATAAAGAGCAAAATACAAGAGTAGTAGAAGTAGAAGTAAATGATTTGTCTAAAAAATTAAATGCAAAAGTAAAAGTAGATATTGATTCAATGAATTATCACCATTTCTACGATGTTCAATTTGTATTTGATCAAGATAGTATCAAAGCTTTAGGGAACCAAGGCGGAAACGACAACCAAGGTGGAAATAATACACCGAAAGTAATAGTTGATCCGAAAAATTTAGTAGATGGTCAATATGATATTACATTTAAAGTGTTAAAAGACAAAACAGAAGAACTTTCAAAGATGCATGACTATACTGTAAATCCAGCAAAATTAATCGTTAAAGATGGTAAAAAGTACATTGAGATGACGCTGAAAAATAGTGCGTGGATTACGAAATTCCAAACAGAAAACAATAGTCTTTTTGCTGATGCAAAAGTAGTAAGTGAAGATAAAAATGCAAATACGCGAGTAGTACAATTTGAATTAGAAGATTTATTTAAAAAATTAAATGCAAAAGTGAAAGTAGACATTGATGAGATGAACTACCACCACTTCTACGATGTCCAAATTCAATTTGATACAAATAATATTGGTGCGTTAGGGACGATTAAAGAGGATCCAAAAAAAGATCCGAAAAATGATCCGAACAATCCAGTGATTACACCGAAAGTAGATAATGTAAAAAAAGTAGATAATCCTGATTTTAACCGAAATGCAGATGATAAGAAGAAAAAAGAAGATCAAAAAAATGATTCGAAAAAAGAGAAAAACTCAAAAACGGCAGATACAGCACAACTAGGTTTATACATGGTGCTATTGCTTGGGTCACTTGCTTTACTAGTTCGTAAATATAGAGCAGGTAGATTGTAATTTTTGGAGTCTTGATGCATGTTTGCATGCATCAAGACTTGTTTCATATTGTTTGGAAAGGAGTGATGATTAAGAGTGAAGAAAATTGTAAGTGTACTAATGGCTATCATTTTATTAGTGAGTATAGCTGGATGCCAGGCGCCCAAAAAAGAAACAGCGAAGCAGGTAAAGAGTGAGGGTAAAGAGAGGATTGTCGCAACGACAGTTGCTGTTACTGAAATTATGGATGCGTTAGAAGTAGATTTAATTGGTGTACCAACAAGTACTAAAGATTTACCAAAGAGATATAAAGGTTTACCTGAAGTTGGGAATCCGATGAGTCCTGATATGGAAAAGGTAAAATCATTAAAGCCGTCAGAAGTATTATCCGTGACAACACTTGAATATGAATTAAAGCCAGTTTTTGATGGTGTAGGTATGAAAGCAAACTTTTTAGATCTAACAAGTTTAAAAAATATGCAAAATTCCATTAGTAATTTAGGTAAGCAATATGGACGTGAAAAGCAGGCTGAAGCAGTTGTAACTAAGTTAGATAACAAGGTTGCAGAGATTCAAAAAGCAGTAAAGGGAAAGAAAGAACCGACAGTGCTTATTTTATTAGGTGTACCGGGGAGTTATTTAGTAGCAACAGAGCATTCTTATATTGGAGATTTAGTGAAACAATTAGGTGGTAAAAACATTGTACAAGGTGAACAAGTAGAGTATTTAGCTTCTAATACAGAGTATTTAAAAAAAGCTGATCCAGACATTATTTTACGAGCGGCACATGGTATGCCTGATGAAGTTGTAAAAATGTTTGATAAAGAATTTAAAACAAATGATATTTGGAAACACTTCGCTGCAGTTAAAAATAATCGTGTTTACGATTTAGAAGAGCGTTTATTTGGAACGACAGGAAATTTAGCAGCGACTGAAGCGCTAGATGAATTGAAAAAAATGATGTATCCGTGATGCATTTTAATATAAAGGAAGATTAGCATGAATAAAAAATTTTGGAGTTTCTTTATTGTTACTGTATTACTCATCATTATGACTTTGTTGTCAGCGACGAAAGGTAGTTTAGAAGTAGGTATTATTGACCTTGTACAAGGAATATTTACAGGGGCAAATGAAGATGTTGAAGTGATTAAAGATTTACGTTTCCCACGTATTATTATTGCACTATTTACTGGAGCAGCTCTTGCTGTTTCGGGCGTGCTCTTCCAAGCTGTCATGAAAAATCCACTTGCTGATGCTGGGGTAATCGGGATATCTTCAGGAGCAAGTTTTATGACACTTGTTATTATTACGCTATTCCCGCAATTCTTTTTCTGGACGCCGGTATTCGCCTTTCTAGGTGGTGCGTTTGCGTGTTATCTCGTTTATTCGTTTTCATGGAAATCAGGATTAAGTCCGCTTCGCATTATTTTAATTGGTATTGCCATTAATGCGATGTTCACTGGATTAAATGAATCGTTCATTACGATTTGTGGATACTTCATTAAGAGTATTAAGCAAACGACGACTTCAAATATAACGATGAAGACGTGGGGCGATGTAGAAATAATGGTTACTTATGGAACAATTGGTCTTATTCTTGCACTGTTTGTCGGAGCTTGGTGTAACTTATTATCTCTACAAGATAAGACTGCAAAAAACTTAGGCTTGCACGTGACGAGAGTTCGTCTTATTATTTCTGCCATTGCAGTACTCTTAGCGGCAGTATCAACAGCAATTGCAGGTGTTATCGCTTTCGTAGGATTACTCGTTCCGCACATTTCAAGACAACTAGTTGGTTCAGACCATAAAGCATTAATTCCATTTTCTGCTCTTGCAGGGGCGTTATTAATTTTGACGGCGGATACGATTGGAAGGTTAATTGTGCCACCTAACGAAATTCCAGCAGCGACGATTATGGCAGTTATTGGTGGCCCATTCTTAATATTCTTGCTTAGAAAGAGTGATAAAGTTCATGGAAATTAAAAATGTAACCTTTTCGTACGATAATGTAACGGATCGATTAAAGTCGGTTAGTAGTGAAATAGAGATTGGTAAAATTACAACAATTATTGGACCAAACGGTTGCGGGAAATCAACATTACTTGGTGTGATGTCAAGAAATCACAATCCTCGTAGTGGAGAGGTAATACTTGATGGGAAGGCAATTAGCCAATATAAACCGAAAGAGTTTGCTAGAAAGTTAGCCGTTGTCCATCAACAAAATGAAGCACCGGCAGATATGACGGTAGAGAAATTAACAAGCTTTGGCCGTATGCCTCATAAAAATATATTTTCTTCGCAAACTGATGAAGATAGAGAAGCAATAGAAAGGGCTTTAGCATGTACGAATTTGCTAAGTAAACGTGATAAGGAAATTCATGCTTTATCTGGTGGAGAAAGACAGCGTGTTTGGATTGCCATGACGTTAGCTCAGAAGACGCCAATGCTCTTTTTAGATGAACCGACAACATATTTAGATATTTATTATCAACTTGAAATATTAGAGTTAGTAAAAGAATTAAATGAAGCACAAGGATTGACAATCGTTATGGTATTACACGATATTAATCAGGCGATTCGCTATAGTGATCATATCATTATTATGAAAGACGGCGAAATTGTTACAAAAGGCAAGCCGAATGATGTTGTGACAGAAAGTATGATAAAGACGATATACGGTGTAGATGTCGTTGTAAAGCAAGATGAAGATACAGGATTGTATATGGTCCCAATGGGTATTTAAACATGCGAACAATCCGTTTTGAGGTGATAATTTGAGTAGCAAAAAAGAAAGGAAGAAGAATTCTTTTTTTCAACGAATACTTACAGTTGTTTTTTTAGGTACCTTTTTCTATTCAGTATATGAATTAGGTGATATTTTCATGGATTACTATGAAAATCGTAAAGTAATGGCCGAAGCACAAAACATTTATGAAAAAAGTCCGATGGAAGAGCAATCACAAGACGGGGAAGTGCGTAAACAGTTCAAAGTTCTGCAGCAAATTAACCAAGAAATAGTTGGATGGATTACGATGGATGATACACAAATTAATTATCCAATCGTTCAAGCAAAAGACAATGATTACTATTTATTTCGAAATTATAAAGGTGAAGATATGAGAGCAGGAAGCATTTTTATGGACTATCGTAATGATGTGAAATCTCAAAATCGAAATACTATTTTATATGGTCACCGTATGAAAGATGGTTCTATGTTTGGAAGTTTAAAGAAAATGTTGGATGAAGATTTCTTCATGTCGCATCGTAAATTATATTACGATACATTATTTGAAGGATATGATCTTGAAGTGTTTTCGGTGTATACAACAACAACTGATTTTTATTACATTGAAACGGATTTTAGTAGTGATACGGAATACACATCATTTTTGGAGAAAATTCAAGAAAAATCGCTGTACAAAACGGATACAAAAGTGACAGAAAGTGATCAAATCGTAACACTTTCGACGTGTGACTATGCACTTGATCCAGAAGCGGGAAGATTAGTAGTACATGCGAAACTAGTAAAAAGACATTAAATAAAAAAAGTATAGAATATGAGAAGTGGTAACACTCTTCATATTCTATACTTTAAAAAAGAAATATGCTTACTGTGCTGCAGCCATTGGCATACGTACAACTTTTACATCATAGTAAGCAATTTTATTATCAAGAATATAGTCTGGCATCCCGCCTTGATGTGAGTGAGCATCTTTAAATGCTGAGCTCTTTGTCCAACCTTGGAAATCTTCTTTTGCATTCCAGCGAGTGCTAATTGTTATTTCATCATAATCAACTGTATTTTGCGTTAAAAGAACTTCTAATCCTAAAAACCCTGACATTGTTTCGACTTTACCTACTTTATTAAAACGCTCAATTAATTTATGGCCATTTCCCTTTGTAATTTTAGTTGTATTTGTAACAATAATCATGTTTATTCCTCCTATAAATGTAGCCTTTATTTTCAAGAACTCATATACATTAAATGATAATGAAAATCATTATCATTGTCAATAGTAATTTTCATATAAATGTAGAATTAAGGATGAATTTACTATTATATAAATAATTTGACCATATAGTTAATGAAGTTATATATTATTAAAATAAAACAAAATAAGAAATATACATAAGCAAAGTATGGCTTATACCTTGCTTTCGCAATACTATGAACAAGGAGGGTATTATGGTCGAATCACTGTTACTTAGTATCGTTATTATTATTACACTAGGCATCGCCTCACAATGGACTGCATGGCGCTTCCAGCTCCCTGCTATTGTTGTTATGGCAGTTGCCGGATTATTAATTGGTCCAGTTTTCGGTATTATTAATCCAAAAGAGGTGCTTGGAGATGTTTTTAGTCCACTCGTATCACTTTCTGTTGCCATTATATTGTTTGAGGGTAGTTTAAGTTTAGATGTACGTGAACTGAGGGGACTATCAAAACCAGTATTTCGTATTGTTACGTTTGGTGCGTTTATTGCTTGGATTGCTGGCTCACTTGCAGCTCATTACGTCGCTGGATTAGATTGGGCGGTTGCATTTATTATTGGAGGACTTTTTATTGTGACAGGTCCAACTGTAATTATTCCGTTGTTACGCCAAGCACGATTAAAGCCAAGGACAGCTGCAATTTTAAAGTGGGAAGGGATTATCGTTGATCCGTTTGGAGCATTACTTGCTGTATTCGCCTTTCAAATTGTAAATTTCTTAACGAAAGAAAATGTACACTTACATACGTTACTATATTTCTTTGCAGGTTCGTTATTTGCAATGGTACTTGGGTATGCGTTTAGTATTTTTATGAGTTATATGATTTTAAAAGGGAAAGTACCAGAATATTTAAAGGCACCGATTTTGCTCGTTACGGTATTACTATGCTTCGGCATTGCAGATGAAGTCATGCATGAAACAGGTATGCTAGCCGTAACAGTAATGGGGATTACACTTGCACGGATGAAGAAATATATTTCTTCTATCGGTGATATTCGTCATTTTAACGAAAATATTTCCGTACTATTAACATCGACTGTTTTCATCATCTTAACAGCATCACTTCCAAGAACGACGATTATGGAGATTTTTAGCTGGCCTATTATTAGCTTCGTACTTATGATGATATTTGTTGTTCGTCCTTTATCAATTTGGGTATCGACAATCGGAACAGAGTTAACAAGATCAGAAAGGGCGCTAGTTGGTTGGATTGCGCCGCGAGGTATTGTTGCATTAACGGTTTCAAGTTACTTTGCGACGGAGTTATTACAAGAAGGGTATAAAGATGCTTCTATATTAACAGCACTTACATTTGCACTCGTAATTACGACCGTTTGTGCTCATGGATTTTCAATTGGATTTTTAGCAAAAAAATTAGGATTAGCGAATACACAGCCACCAGGTATTTTAATTTCAGGAGCTAGTACATTCTCAACTGCATTCGCTATGCATTGTAAAGAGATGGGGATTCCGAGCTTAATCGTAGATGTATCGGAAGAACATTTGCAATGCGCAAAGGTGAAAGGGCTTAATACATATAACGGCCAAGTACTCTCAGAGCAGTTGCAATTTGAAGTAGATATGAATCAGTATGAATACTTAATTTCAGTTACAGATACGGATTCTTACAATGTATTAGTCGCAAACACATATGTACCGCAGTTTGGACATCATAATACATTTTTACTTCCGATTCATGATGTGGAAAAGATTGAGCAAGAACGCATCTCTCTTTCGAAAAAAGCTCATTTACTGTTTGGTCAAAATGAAATTTATGAAGAGTTAGATAGAAAAATTGAAGAGGGTTATACATTTAAAACGATACAAGTTGAGGAAGAACAAAAAATTAATAAAGAAGAGAGCGATTCAGAGGATGTAATATTATTTATTCGTCACGATGATGGTAGTCTTACTTTTTCAACATTGTATAAATATATAGCGGTTATACCAGGAGATGAGCTAGTTGTACTAGCAAAGCAATAATATGGTATAGTGAAACGAGGCTTTTTTCAGCCTCGTTTTTTACATTGCTTCCTACTAATTAGAAAGCATTCAAATGGAAAGGAAGACATTACATGCGATCTGAAGTAACTATAAAAATAAAACCGAAGTTTATAAAAGAAATTAAAAGTGGATATCCACTTATTTTAAAAGATGCTATTCAAAATTTAAATGATGTACGTGAAGAAGGAACAATCATCAACGTAGTAGATGAGAAGAACCAATTCATCGGAAAAGGCTATTATGGAAAACAAAATAAAGGATATGGATGGATTTTAACGAGAAAAGAGAAAGAGCAAATTAATCAACCTTTCTTTGAAAGTAAAATCAAATCTGCTTTACATAAACGAAAAGATTTTTATAAATCAAATGATACAACAGCATTCCGTGCCCTGAATGGTGAGGGCGATGGCCTTGGTGGTTTAATCATCGATTATTATGACGGCTATTACGTAATAAGTTGGTATAGTGAAGGGGTTTATACTTTCCGCGATGAGATTATAGCAGCACTTCAAAAAGTAGCAAATTTCAAAGGGATTTATGAGAAAAAGCGTTTTGATACGAAAGGGAAATACATTGAAGGTGATGATTTCGTCGCAGGAGAGCGCGGTGAGTTCCCACTTATCGTAAAAGAAAACGGTGTAAACTTTGCTGTATATTTAAATGACGGGGCGATGGTTGGTGTGTTTTTAGATCAGCGTAACGTTCGAAAACAAATTCGTGATAAATATGCAAAAGGAAGAACGGTTTTAAATATGTTCTCTTATACTGGGGCTTTCTCTGTATTTGCAGCGCTTGGCGGTGCAAGTAAAACAACAAGTGTGGACCTTGCAAATCGTAGTTTAAGTAAAACGATTGAGCAGTTTAGTGTAAATGAAATTGATTATGAAGCACAAGATATTATTGTAGAAGATGTATTTCTGTATTTCAAATATGCAGCTAAGAAAAAGATGAAATTTGATATGGTTGTACTTGATCCCCCAAGCTTTGCACGCTCGAAAAAATATACGTTCAGTGCGGCGAAAGATTATAAAAACTTATTAAAAGAAACAATTGCCATTACAGAAAATAACGGTATTATCGTTGCTTCTACAAATTGTAGCGCATTCGATATGAAAAAGTTTAATGGCTTTATCGATACAGCATTTAAAGAAATGAACGGTAAATATAAAATATTAGAAGAACATTCTTTACCAGAAGATTTCCGTACAATTGATCAATTTAAAGAGGGAGACTATTTAAAAGTAGTTTTCATCGAAAAAATTAAAGGTTAATGAAAATAAGAAAAGGAGCTCAAGTTTAAATGAGCTCCTTTTCTTATTGAATAATATTTTGTACTCTGCCAACCTGTCCGTCTTGCAATCTTACTTTAATGCCGTGCGGATGTGAAGGTGAGTTCGTTAAAATATCTTTTACAATTCCTCTTGTTAGCTTACCTGTACGTTGATCTTGTTTTAATACAATATCAACTTCAAGACCTGATGAAATGTTAGATCGTTTTTGCCCGTTCATTTATACACCTGTACGTCTACGTTGGTTGTTTGTTTTCTTCGTTTGTTGGTTTTGTAATTTTTTCGTTTCTTGACTTTGACTTCCATTATTTGAGCCGTTTCCATTTCCTTGCTTTTTCTTCGCAAGTTGTTCGCGCATTAAATCAGCTAAGCTTACTTTTTTGTTTTCTGACATGATAAGTCTCCTTTATATAAAGTTAATTATGAACAATCGTAGTGAATTTCATCATATCATTGTTAAGGAAGTAAGGGAAGTTGGTTTGAAAATTCATATAATTCTTTCCAGCATTCATTCGTTACGATACAATTAAATTGTTAATGTTTGTTAAAAAAGGGGATAGAAATATGTCACATCATATTTTATTAGTTGAAGATGACATCTCAATTCAAGAGATGGTTGAAACATATTTAGTAAAAGAAGGTTTTCAAGTTACAATCGCATCTGATGGAGAAGAAGGAGTTAACGCATTTTTAAAAGGTTCATTTGATTTGATTATCCTCGATATTATGATGCCAAAGTTAGATGGCTTAGAGGTTGTGCGAATCATTCGAGAAAAAAGTGCCGTTCCGGTTTTAATGATGTCAGCGAAAGATACAGATGTTGATAAAGCTGTTGGATTAGGACTTGGAGCAGATGATTACATTTGTAAGCCGTTTTCTATGATTGAACTAGCTGCACGTGTAAAAGCGGGTATTCGGAGGTCTACAAAGTATTCAGCTGTGGAATCAAAAGATGAGGCCATTCAGATTGGTGATTTAATAATTGACCCAATTAATTTTACTGTGGAGAAAAAGGGAAGACAGCTTAAACTTACTTTAAAAGAATTTGAGATTTTAAAGTTATTCGTGAAGAATCAAAATCGTGTTTTTACGAAAGCACAAATATATACGCTTGTTTGGAATGAAGAATATTATGGTGATGATAATGTTATTAATGTTCATATGAGAAGATTACGTGAGAAAATTGAAAGTGATCCATCTAATCCAGAATATATTAAAACATTATGGGGCATCGGCTATAAGTTGGAAGTGATGTAGTATGGTTGTATTTTTAACAGTGGTGATTATTATATTGCTTATCGTTATTTACGTGCAATATAAAATTAGGAAAAATAGTAGTAGGAATTTACGCTACACGTATGAGAAGTTAAATCGAATTGTAAAAGAACAAACTGGTGAGAAGCTATTAATTATGACAGATGATCTAGAATTGCAAAAGTTATTAGTGGCGATTAATCATTTATTAGATGCAAAACAGAAAACGAATGCAGATCATGCGAAAGTGGAAATTTCGATGAGAAAAATGCTTTCAAATATTTCACATGATTTGAAAACACCACTAACAGTTATTCTTGGATATACCGAAATGTTAAATAAGGATAAAACGATAAACGAGAAAGAGCAGCAAATATTACTCGAAAAGGTGCATGTAAAAACACTAGAAGTGATGGAACTTATTCATAAGTTTTTTGATTTAGCAAAATTAGAATCCGGTGACAAAGCAATCGAGATGACAAAAGTAAATATGAATGAAGTTTGCCGAGAGAAGATTTTATCTTTTTATGATTTAGTGACGACGAAAGGTTTTCATGTCCATATTGATATAGCAGAAAGAAATATATATGCACTTGGAAATGTAGAAGTATTAGGCAGGGTATTGAATAATTTAATATCAAATGCGATTACATATGGGGAAGATGGAAAGACAATTGGTATGACTTTAAGAGATGATGAAACGAGTGTGTATATAGACGTATGGGATAAAGGAAAAGGAATTGATGAATCTCATATTGATAAAGTGTTTGAGCGTATGTACACACTTGAAGATTCAAGAAATAGATTGTACCAAGGAAGTGGTCTAGGGTTAACGATTACGAAAAGGCTTGTGGAAGCGATGGATGGAGAAATTTATCTTTCTAGTAAGCCGTATGAAAAAACGGTTTTTACAGTTGTATTAACAAAGATGCAGTTTTAGCTTGTAGAGAAGTAGATTCTACAAGCTTTTTTGAACGTAAGGAATTTGTAAGGAACGGGTAAGAAAAAAGAGATTTCCGTTGTCTATTATAGAAATATAGAGCAGTGCGAAAGGGGAAAGTGACATGACATATATATTAAAAACGAACCAGTTAACGAAAGTGTTTAAAGGGAAAGAAGTTATTTCTAGTGTTAATATGCATGTGAAAAAAGGAGAGATTTACGGCTTTTTAGGACCGAACGGCGCGGGTAAAACAACGATTATGAAAATGATTACAAATTTAATAAAACCGACGAGCGGTGATATTGAAATTTTCGGTGAGAAGTTAACAGACACATCTTATGAAGTATTAAAAAGAATGGGGACAATTATTGAATATCCAATCTTTTATGATAAATTAACGGCGAAGGAAAACTTAGAATTACATTGTGAATATATGGGGTATTACAATAAAAACGCAATTGATCATGCTTTAAATTTAGTGAAACTGCACGGTATAGATAATAAAAAAGTAAAAGATTTTTCATTAGGAATGAAACAACGACTTGGTATTGCAAGGGCGATCATGACAAAGCCAGAATTACTCATTTTAGATGAACCGATTAATGGTTTAGATCCAATTGGTATTAAAGAGTTACGAGACTTATTTAAAATGCTCTGCAAAGAATATGGTATTACGTTATTAGTCTCTAGTCATATTTTAGGTGAGATGGAACAAATGGCAGATACAATTGGTGTAATTCAAAATGGAAAACTAATAAAAGAAGTTTCGATGAAGAGTATTAACGGAAAACAAACAGAGTACATTGAAATCACTGTTCCAGATGTGAAGCGTGCAGCTTATATTTTAGAAGATAAACTTGGTATAAAAAACTACAAAATAATGAGTGGAAACATGATTCGTGTTTATGAAGTGGCGGTGACGCAGCAGGCAATTTCAAAAGCACTTATTATGAACGATGTAGAAATTGAAAGTATTAATAAGAAACATAGTTCTTTAGAAGAGTATTTCTTAAATGTAATGGATGGAGAAGGTATTCATGCTTAATGGACTGTGGCTGAACCTGGTAAGTGGATTAATCGTAATGTTTATAAGTGGAATTCTCTATTATAGGAAACCAGAGCGGAAATGGTTGTTAATTCTACTAGTGATAGGAATGTTAAGCGTAGTTACTGCTGGAATTAGAATGTTAGCAGCGTAGAGAGAGTTATATAAAGAATGGAGGCGTGGTTTGTATGCTTAGATTAATGAAGCTAGAGTGGAAAAAACATCAATTATCTAGTTATTTTAAAAGTGTAGCAATTTGTATTATAGCAATTTTCGCCGTAGTAAACCTCATGGCGTTGGGAGTGAAAGACGAGGTAGATGGGCTATTCTCTGACTTCACACAACAAATGGTTTTAATAAACACTGTTATTAGGATAACATTCATTACTTTTAGTTCGGTCATTTTATCACGTTTAATAATTGATGAGTATAAGAACAAAACAATGCAACTATCGTTTATGTACCCACTGCAAAGAAAAATGCTAATGAGGGCGAAATTAACAATTGTTTTTTGTTTTTGTTTTGTGAGCACGATTATCGCTACTTTCAGTATTAGTTTACTCGCATATTTTGTGAGTCCAATGATGGGACTGATTGAAACGCCAGCTACGATAGGTGAAATAATAGCTATCGTTCCAGCTACTTTTATAAATGCATTTATGATATCTGGTATAAGTTTAATTCCTTTATTTTTTGGGATGAGAAAGAAATCGACACCGACAACAATTACTTCTGCAGTAATAATTGGGATGCTAATTAGTAGTAACTTTGGTTCTGGAAACGGTCAAGTAAGTATGTTTAATTTTATCGCTATCCCAATAGTGCTCTGTTTATTAGGGATTTTTATTAGTTATCTTTCATATCGTAAAATCGACAAGATTGATGTGGCGTGAAGCAAGCTTAAAACAACAACGAACTGGGGTATGAATAGTGAAAAAAATAATAGTAATTGCAATTTTACTTATTACAATTGCTAGTGTAGTTTTTGGTTTTAAGGTGTTTCAGGGGAAAGATTTTAAGAAAGAAAAGTCTTTTGAGATAAATAATATAAAAGAAATAGAAGTAGACAATGAAAACTGGGATATTGAATTTAAAAGTACAGACTCTAATAAAATAGTAATTTCTGCTCAAGGTCAACAAGTAGATAAAGAGATAGATCCCGTCAAAATAGAAAATGACGGTAATAAAGTTGTGATTAAGCAAAAACAAAAGGTGACCAAATTTTTTAATGGTTTTACATTTAGGAAGAAAAATAGTATATCTATAGCTGTTCCGAAGATAGAAATAGATAAAATTGTATTAAATAATAAATCGGGTGATGTGAAAATAAGCGATATAGAAGTGAAAAATATCGTGACAGAAAGTGAGTCTGGAGATGAAGTGGTTGTAGGACTATTAGCAGAGAAAGGTGAATTCATATCGCAAAGTGGAGAGTTAGCTGTAAAAGATAGTTCAGTACAAGAATTAAATATAAAGTCTACGACTGGTGATAACTATATAACAAATGTAAGTAATTCAAGTATGAACATTACTTCAACATCCGGTGAAGTATTACTGAAAGATATGAAAGAAGGAAAATCATTATTTGTAGAAACAAAATCAGGAGATATTGGCGTAAGGTACAAAGATGTCCCAGCTTCATTGAAGCTTACGGCTAAAAGTAATTCGACTGACATAATGATAGATTTAAAAGGACTTAAGAAAGATAAAAATACAGAAAAGATAAAAGAAGGAACTATTGGTGATGCAAAAAACAAAGTGGAGATTTTAAGTGAAACAGGAGTAATTTATATCGATTAAAATGTAAATGAAAGGAGGAATATTATGCTACGTCTTATGAAGCTAGAAATGAAGAAGTTTAAGCTTGGATGGTATGTGAAGGGCACAGTTATTGCAAATATCGCTATACTGGCATTAATGATCTCTACGAGTATCGTTGCTCAAGTAGAAGGTGATCCAGAAATAAGAGATCCGCAGATGATTTTGTTAATGGCTAGTACAGTAGTAAGAGCAACATTTATTATTTTTGGTAGTGTATTAATCGCAAAAATAATAATTGATGAATATAAAAACAAAACAATATTACTCATGTTTTCTTATCCAATTAACCGAAAGAAAATGATGGCTAGTAAGTTGGCTATTACAGCGATAGTAACATTTATAACAGTTATTTTATCTAACATTTTAGTAGTAGGAATTTTCTTTGGGATAGATAGTTATTTTTCAATTCTTCCTAATTCATTCACAGTAGATCAATTGATTCAAGAAGGGATAAATCTTATTCCTTTAGCCATTGCAACTGCGGGAATGAGTTTAATCCCATTATATTTCGGAATGCGTAAACGTTCAGTGCCGACTACAATTGTTTCATCTCTTATCGTTGTATCAATTGCAATTAATAACACTCCAATGTTTTCTATAGCAACTTTTCTTCCCCTTCAACTAGCATTGGCAGCAATTGGAGTTGCGATTGCATATTACGGAATTAAAAATATAGAGAAGGAAGATATAACAGTATGACAAAAATAAGAAAAAAGAGTTGGCGTTACACCAACTCTTTTTTGTATATGTATGCTTCGTTACTACTCTGTAAATTTGGAGTGTTTGCTTAAATATTCTTGAACTCCTGGAGAAATGTTAAAGTTATTAGGACTTGTATATTCGATAGTAAACTCTCCGTCTTTACTTGTTTCAAAGGAGATTGCATAGCTATTCATTTTAGCATCGTAATAAGTATTTTTGACTTCTGCAT
Source organism: Bacillus sp. SRB_331 (assembly GCF_003264175.1). NCBI lineage: Bacteria > Bacillati > Bacillota > Bacilli > Caryophanales > Bacillaceae > Bacillus > Bacillus sp. SRB_331. The sequence continues at coordinate 280,988 of NZ_NADV01000011.1, forward strand.
CTAGATCAAAGTATTTTGTAATATATTCTTTTGATTCCGTAACTGCTGTTTGTTTTCCCCAAGGGGTACCATAACTTGTGAAATAAAGAGATACACCGATAACTCCAATGATAGAAGTTAGTAAGAGAGTTCTTATTGTTATTTTTTTGTTTTTTGTATTCAATGTAGTTCCCTCCAATTAATATGAATTTATCTTAACGTATTTTCTCATAAAATACCATTTAGTAGAAAATAGTTTCACATGAAACAAGTTACAGAAAAAGACAAGGTGAATAAACACCTTGTCTTTTTCTATCGTTACATTTGGGGAGCTTCCATTCCAGTAGCAGCCCATTCTTCTTTTGCAGGACCATAAACGCCAGGGACTGTTAAGCCAGCTTGACGCATTAAAACAGTCATCTGTCCGCGGTGGTGATTTTGATGATTGATGAGTGTCATTAAAAATATAGAATTCGGCATAGGACGACCAAAGAAGTTATTAATAGTAGCTAAGTCTTTATCAGTCCACTCACTTTGAAGTGCTTCAATAAAAGCCGTATTCACTTTGCGATACCCATCTGCAATTGTTTTTGCTGAAGTTGGTACAGGATAATCTTTCGTTTCTCCTTCAAACTTAAGCCCTGTTCCAGATAGCATAACAGGAAGTGCAGTCACGATATGCCAAGCAACTCTGCCTAACGTCCAGTGCCCAGGTGCAATTTCTTGTGATAAAGATTCATCGGTTAATGCATCGAGCATCTTCTGAGTAGACTCAGCTTCGTATGTCCATGATTGTAGAAAACCTTCAATAGTTTGGTACATTATTGTTATCCCTCCTACTTATGTTCATAGATTAAATTCGAGATACTTAATTCATTCCCTTTTTATAGAAAAAATTTCAATACATATTGATACGATATAAAAATAATTAGAAAATATTTGTAAAAGTGTCAGAAAATATATCTTTTTATTCGTATATGTAATGAATAAAGAATAGAGTAAAGAGTGGTGATAAGGGTGAAGGATATAGAAATAGTAGAAGGTCTTCGAAAACAAGAAATGTTAGCGTTACATACAGTCATTGATCAATATGGAGATTTAATTTATAAGGTGGTTCATAGTGTTTTAGATACGGCACATAGTAAGGTGCTAGTGGATGAATGTGTTGACGATATTTTATTAATCGTTTGGTACAACATTAATAGTTATGATAAAAATCGTGGAAAGTTTAGAAATTGGCTTATATCTGTTGCGAAATTTAAAGCCATTGATTATAAACGAAAAAGTAATAAGGTCTATCAATTACAAGAGTTTCAGCAAAAAATATATGTAGAAGGAAAAAATGTTAATTTAACAAAATATGAGGGTATTTTAAGTGTTAATATTTTTTGGGGATTTTGACGAAATAATAACGATTTATACGGATTTTAATATATTGTATTGAAATGCATGCGTGTATCAAGGTTGAAGAAGGGGAAATTCGTTTAATGAGGAAGGCGAAAGTACAAGCGAAAGGAGAGCGTATTGCATGTAATAATTATTAGAATGTAAGGGAAAAAACCTTTATTTATAAAAGGTTTTTTCCAAAGCGGATAGTTGATAAGGAAAATAAAAATTAATTTTTTATTAGAAAGATATTTTTAATTCGTTGGCTGTACTTAAAAGATTGAACACGAAGGAGGGTCAACATGTCTTTATGGAGTAATAATGCAAATGGATATTGTGGATGTAATAATCAAAATGGTTTACATGTTGATTCGTGCTGTTTTAGTTGCGATGGGACAGTTCCTAAGCTTGGTCCAACAGGCCCAACGGGAGCGACAGGTTCAAC